>DAOWEV010000230.1 GCA_030638325.1 Bacteroidales bacterium | reverse complement strand
CGGGAACCTGCCAATGCCGATATCAACAGTTCCGGCGGCATTGCTCCCTTCGCTCAGGTCAAAGCAGCCGAAGTAGTCATCTGTCAAAAAGGAAAGAGCATGCTTTAAAGATTCTTTGGACTGAAAGGTCGGCACAAAATTGGAATTATCAGGCACCCGTTCCTTATAATCATATGACCCGTCTCCGAACATCAGCAGATATGCCGGCTCCGTTCCGCGGGGAGCCCTGTCGTAAAGCATCTTAACAAAATCCCTGATCGCCGAAACGTCCTGGGCGCCTGAAGAAAATTCATTATAGACCTGTTGCGGTGTAACGATGAGCACACTCAGGGCATCAAAAGTTCGGTGGTGATCGGCAAGCTGTTTCGCCTGATCCATGAACAACGGATGGGTCACGATAATCATATCCGTATTAGCGCAAGCATGTAAATCCTGATTTTGGACCTCTTCCACAAAACTTACCTGATAAAAACCAGTGCCGTCGAAAGCAAGGAATTCCCTCAATGTATCCGTCAGCAACCGGATCGCTCTCCCACCACTGATATCAAACCCATCAATTTCAGATACATCCTGAAAGTGTGTCACATCCCAGAAGCGTACTTCGTTTCCGGCCCCACTCAGTTCAAACTGGGTAATGCTGCTGTCTCCCACACTTCCGGCATACCTGAACAGCAACTGGCCGTTATGGAATATTAGGTGACTGGTGACATTCAACTCAATATAGTTAAGCCATCCGGTAGCAATGGGAACTGGTTTATTATATTCCACTGTAATATCGATGTTTTCATCCTGGGGCATAAATCCCACAATATTAGGGGTACTGGCCCTGGCGTAAACCACAGAACCCAGGTTGACCGGGGCAATGGCGTCCCGGATGATCTCTTCTCCTATGGCATAAACGGTAAACTCACTCTCCTCGGTCGACCGTGCAGCAAAATTGATCTTCAGTTTGACCGGGGATTCCAGGTCCAGGTCAGGAAAATAAAAATCAAAATCATAACTCAAAAATTCAGAAAATACTTCTCCGTACCACTCCTTGCCCGACTTGATAAGGTTAATTTCATCCGACTCATAATACTGGTAATCATCGAATTTATCAATGATATAAGTTGGCTCCTGAGGTTCCGGTGGCGCATCCGGGATCCTCTTTCCAGGCCCCAGGTCGGCTGTGATGAAATAGTAGGTTTCTTCAGTATAAAGATTATAGATATGATTGTATAACTGGTAAAATTTGGAGTATTTCCAGACTGTTGGGCCCATTCCGTAAAACAGGATATGATCATCCGGGTCAAAGGACCCATCTTCCTCACCTACCACCAAAATGGCATTTTCCAGAAGATCGTCATAGCGGGCCATCGAATTCGGTTCCGGCAACATGCCATTGCCGTTGCCATAGATCCGGATATTCCGGGGATCAATGCTTCCGGCATCCAGGCCCATCTCATTCAATTCATTATAAGTGATCTTATGGATACCGGTGTTATTTATGGCAAATTTAAACCAGCGACCCGTATTCAGGACAGAATGTTCGGTATAAACTGATCTACTGGGGCCATGATCCTCCGGGATTACGGAAATATCTGCAACAAGGTCAAAAGAAACCAGCTTTTGGAATTCTCCTGTGAGCATATCTTTTTTAATCGGGAGAAGATATACTGTTAGAAAGGGCTGGCCCCTGGCAATCATGACCGGGGTGGAAAGCTGCACATCCCCGCTAATTAGGTTCAATCCTTCAATGTCTGTACCTGCCGGCAGTAAGAGCGGTTCATATACCTCATTCTCGATCCTGACACTGGCATTTACCTGTTTGCTTTGAATTGGAAACCGCTCAAAAAACACGGGAAGCAGCCCGTATGCATCATGATTAACGGCGTCTTCAAACATCAATAAGTTCATGGTGGTTGAGCCGGCCTGATAAGGTATCACACCATCCCATTGAATGGTCCTGTGTACCCTGATCTCTTCAGCAGACACACCTTGAAAACAGTATGTCATACCTAGGATCAGCAAAAGATATTTAAAACGTACAGCTAATCTCATATTATATCTTTTCAAGTATCTAAATCAATTAGGAATTAGGAATTACGAATTAGGAATTGAAACCGCTATGCTGGAATTGAATTTGAACAACATGTTGGTATGTTTGACTTTTTAAGTTCCTAACCCGGCATCCCGGAATTTTAAATTTTAAATTATAAATTATAAATTGTAAATTACTTTATTGCCTTTTCAATAACAGACAGCAAAAACCGAACCTAAGTTGCCTGCAGCGTGAAAATATTTTTACCATCTACCTCAATAAAACCAATTTCTCAATCTTCTCAGCATATTCTCCTGCCGGTGTTTTCACCCTGACCTTATATATATAGACACCCCGGGCAATACGGTCTCCAAAATCATCCCTTCCATCCCAGGGAATTGGTTCCGAATGATAACCATCCGAAAATACAATAACATCGATGGTCTTCACCAGTTTTCCGGAGATGGTGAATATCTGCACCAGAACCTCAAGGGATGAAAAAGGCTGATTATGGTCAAACATGAATGATGTACTGGTAGTAAATGGGTTGGGGTAATTAAGGACGTGATCAAGGGCAAGTGTAGCCGATTCTGCAACAATAAACTCGGTATAGGCAGTGCTGGAGTTGTTATACACATCCCAAACCTTCAAGCTCAGCGTATGCTGTCCGGTTTCCAAATCTTTGAAGCCGTACCTGACAGATCCGCTTTGATAGCTGTTCAGGTCGGCTTCATAATATTCATTGAGAACCAGTGGCTTATCAGTCTTTTCATCCAATATGGCTACAATATCATGCCCGATGCCACTGCCAACCGTGTTGATGCCGTTTTCATCACTTACCAGGGCAAACAAGATAGGATTTTCATCGGTCAAACCCCCGAATGCAAAATTCTCATCATTCATATAAAGGCCCACCTCCGGTCCTTTTTTATCCTCTTCGGCATGTTCATTATAGCCTCCTACCACAATATTTTTATAAAAGCCATGGGCATCCGTTCCGTCCGTTGAGGAATAGTAACTGATCTTACCAAAACCGTAATTATATCCAATATCTTTCGGGACAATGAAAGTAAAGGAAAATATGCCGTTGGCAACATTTGCCTTCCCTTTATATAGAACATTATTCTGCAACCGGAACGTTGTTGGGTGGCTTTCCGGATCCGTTCCCAGGGTCATAATATCAGTCGGTTTGCCAAATACCAATGGATAGAGGATGCCATTATAAGAGGTCATTTTATTGCCCTGGTCGTCCTGGATCTCTCCACTCACAGTAACTTTGCTGAGTGCTTTTATCGTATCCGGCGCTATTGTAACAGCCACACCGTTAACAGAAGTGGTAACCACCTTGAATTCGGGATACGCAAGTCTCAGGGCCGGGTCGCCGAGAAGAATAAATTTCTTGTCGTTGTCAGCCACACCTCCCTTGTTTTTCGCCTCGCGGATGATATCTCCGAACCGTGGATATTCACCCCCTGTTTTTTCAAACATCACTTCGTACATGGCCGTATTCAGGTTGAAGTTGGATCCTCCAAAAGTGGCCCTTGCCGTAGTAAACATGGCAATAGCGCCACCTTCCGGATTACGGAATACATATTCCCCTGCCGCAACCCGTTCAGGGTCATCGTACCGGCTGAACTCACAGGTAGCCGTGATGAAGACCGAAAGCATATTGAAATTGGTCCATGAGTTGATATCAGAATTTTCAAGAATGCGTTCATGTGCCCAGCCAAGCTCCCCGCCGTGGCCCGTATAATTAATGATCAGGGTTCCTTTCTCCATCCTGTTATTGATGGCTTTGTTCACTTCGGGTGCCCGCTGTCCACCCGCTGTGGTGATCTGGGGAAAAGCATCCACGTATATCTTGTCAATATTATAAACACTGTAAGTAGTATCTATGAATTTAGACATTTTCTCGGCCTGGTTGAGATGCAGGTTACCGTCTCCGTCATCTGCAACGAAGGTGATATAATTACGCCATTCTCCCAGCACCTCATCCGAATTCTGCGCATAATGAAAAACCTTATCAACAGCATTTTTTGCCTGGTCGACAGTTTCTACCGGAAAACGCCCCAGTCCGATATCCAGTAAATTATCCGCATCCTGACTTTCATCGAGAAAGCCAAAGAAGTCATCCGTTGCAATCGAATAAACGATCGTCAGTGATTCTTCATCTTCCCAGGTAGGGACAAAATTGGAGTTATTCTCTATCCTGTCTTTATAATCAAAGGATGCATCCCCGAACATCAGCAGGTAGGATGGTTCCTGTCCGCGCTGTGCCCGGTTGTACAACATTCTTATAAAATCACGTATCGCAGTAATATCCTGGGCTCCTGAAGAAAATTCATTATAGATGAGCTGCGGCTCCGTAGCATATACCGTAAGCCCGTCATGATCCCGGTGAAAGTTGGCGAGGCGATTGGCCTCCTGCATAAAATCCGGGTGGCTGACAATCACCATGTCGAGGTTATTCAAACCATGCAGGTTTTGATTGGCAATCTGTTCTATGAGCTCCACCTGGAAAAATTCCTCCCCGTTGAATGCAATGAACTCCATGATGGAATCATGCTCCAGCCTGAAAACCTTTTCCTGTCCGTTCTGTGTGGCAATTACTTTCCTGATGTTCAACGGATCCGTCACATTCCAGAGGGTGACGTTGTTCCCTGCATTTGAAACCCTGAATTCCGAAACATTGCCAATGCCGGCTGAATGCGGATCACGAAACGGCATCTGGGTGCCGGTATACTTCAAAAACCTGATTGCATTCAACTCCAGGTAATTCATCCACCCGATGGAACCGGAAGTGGTTTTTGTATATTGTACGGTGATGGTGAGGTTTGAACCCGAAGGTGAAAACCATTTTTGGCCAATATAATTCCTGGCAAATGTATCTGAAGTTGGCGGTATTCCACTGATAGTTGCATTGATGATGCTGTTCCCATTATTCTTGAAACTGAAATAAGTGGGTTTTGATGATTTGCCGGCAACGAAAGCCTTCAGGTAGGCATCTGAACTCACGTCTAAGTTCGGAAAGCTGAATTCAAAATCATAGGTGGTCTGGATGTCGAAAACCTCCCCGTACCATAACCTTCCGGTATTCACAAGATTATGCACATCCTCCTCATGAAACTGGTGATCTGTAAATTTCGTGACAATATGTGAAGCGGCCTGGGTCGTGGAATTCTGATTCGGGATCCTTTTTCCGGGGCCGGGGTCAGCTGTGATGAAATAAAAATTCTTATCCGAATATATATTATAAAGGTGATAGAAACTCTGGTTAGACGAATTATATTTCCATACATGAGGCGATTCGGCATAAAACAATATATAATCTCCCGGGTCAAAGCTACCGTCATTTTCACCGGATACCAAAATGGCATTTTCCTGCAGGTCATCGTACCTCGGTTGTGTGAGGGATTCGGGTAGCATACCCCCTCCATTACCATATATCCTGATGTTCCTGGGATCTATGCCGTCAACAGCCATGCCCAGTTGTTGCAATTCCGCATAGCTTATTCTGTGTATCCCGGTGGATGAAACAGCTATTTTATACCATGAGCCGGAAGCTAATACAGAAACATCTGCATAAGAAAGTGCCCGGTAAAGCTGCTGCTCCCGGGCCTCATCATAACTAATCATAACATCAAATGAAACCAGTTTTTCATAGCTTCCGGTCATTCGGTTTTTCCGGATGGGAACAAAGGAGTATACCACATTTGGCTGCTTCCTTTCGGCGACAAGGCTGACATGAAGACTGATCTCCTCTGTGATGGCCTCATACCCCATGACCCTGGTAATATCACCCTGAAATTCTTCAAAGACCGCTTGCTGGATCCTGACCTCCGGCTTCAACCGCATGGAAGATACCGGCATCCTGCCTGAAAATACAGGAATATCCCCGGATCGCTTCATAAATGTTGCCCCATCGAAAGAAACCCTGTAAATGAAAACATTTTCTGCAAGCTGAACCCGCTGGATATCTGTCCAATTCAATTTCCGTGACATGTTTTCCTGCCCATAGACAATTATTGAACTCAGTAAGAAAAGGAGTAAAATAAGCTTATTCTTTTTCATGTTTCAGTTGAAGATTTACAATGCGTAAACTAAGCTGGAAATATAAAATTAAAATATCCGGTATGAATCATATTAAAAACATGTTTAAAACGTTAGTGCATAATGATTATTGCCGGGGTAAATTAATTTTGATTTTTTTTCTTGGGAATTAAAAAAAAGTTCGTATAATTGTACCCCTTAAACTTTAAGTATTGTTTGATGATTAAGAAACTACTTACATCAATTACTTTTATAACTGTTTTTCTCTCTACATTGACTGTTTTTTCTCAGGATCCTGAGTTTTCTCAGTTCTATGCGAACCCGCTCTATCTGAACCCTGCAATGGCAGGGTCTAATATCTGCCCGAGGGCGATTCTCAACTACCGGAATCAATGGCCATCCTTATCAAAAGGTTACGTTACCTATAACGCATCCTATGATCAGTACATTGACAAGTTACATGGCGGGATCGGTGTCCTTGTGAATATGGACAATGCCGGAGCAGGGATATTGAAAACCCTTACGGCCAGCCTCATGTATGCTTACCGGTTGAGGGCCGGAAAGGATCTTTACATCAACCTGGCTCTGCAGGGATCCTATTACCAGCGGACCCTTGGCTGGGATAAGCTGCAGTTTGGAGATCAGATTGATGATCAACTGGGTTTTGTGAACCCGACCAATGAACAACCCCCTGATAATACTACGGTTGGATTTCCTGACTTCGCGGCTGGACTGGCGCTGGGCTGGAAGAACAAGTTATACGCAGGAGTGGCAGTGCACCATCTCACAGAGCCGAACATGGCGTTTTATTCGTCCGCAGAAAGTAAGCTGCCCATGAAGATCACGGGTGACCTGGGTTATAATATCGACCTCAGCGGGGGAAGTGATTTTGCTGAGGATGGGTCGGATTTTTATCTGACTGTTGCGGGGCTATACCAGCAACAGGGGCAGTTTCACCAGGTCAATGCAGGGCTCTACGTTGCCCGATATCCGCTTGTTATCGGAGCCTGGTTCAGACATAATTTCGAGAACCCGGATGCTGTTATCGCCCTCGTGGGTTTACAGTTTGATAAAATCAAGATAGGTTACTCATACGATGTGTCACTTTCCAAGTTGCAAGGCAATTCCGGTGGCGCCCATGAAGTATCCTTTGCATGGCAGTTTGACTGCCTGGAAAAAAGAAGAAAGATCAAGGCAATAAAATGCCCACAGTTTTAGTTATTAATAAATAAAATCAAATCAGTTAGAAAAATGATACGATCAAGAAGCATTGTTGCTTTACTATTATTAGGAGCTACTTCGTTATTGTTAACATCATGCGGAATGTTTGGAGGAAAAGATAACTCCAGAACGACTGGATGGGAATATAACACTTCGGAAACCGGAGGTTTTGAAGTTACACAAGTCAGAGAGCAGATCACCGGCCCGGGCCTGGTGCTGATCGAAGGCGGGACTTTTGTGATGGGAGCTACTTATGAGAATTTATATTATGAGTGGGACAATATTCCCCGCCGCGTTACAGTACCCTCATTCTACATGGACGAGACAGAGGTAAGTAACCTGGCTTACCTGGAGTACCTTTACTGGCTGAACAGGATATTTGGAGAAGACTACCCTGCTGTGGTATGGAATGCTACCCCGGATACCCTCGTATGGCGCGAACGGCTGGCCTATAACGAACCACTCGTGGATAATTACTTCCGCCACCCGGCATTTCATAATTATCCTGTGGTGGGAGTATCCTGGATACAAGCCAATGAGTATTGCCTGTGGAGAACCGACCGTGTGAATGAAATGCTGCTTATTAGAGAAGGTTATCTTGATTTCGACCCGGACCAGAAGAATGAAAACAACTTTAATACAGAAGCATATCTGGCCGGACAATATGAAGGGCTTGTGAATAAAGCCAAGGAAGATTTAGACCCAAGAGGCACCGGCGAACGGAGGATCAACAAACAGGATGGTATTTTATTGCCATCATACCGCCTGCCAACTGAAGCCGAATGGGAATATGCGGCACTGGGCCTCATCGGGAACACTTCCTATGAAAGAGTGGTTGAAAGAAGGACATACCCTTGGAATGGCCACTATCTCCGGACGGATCAGAAAAAATATTACGGCAGTTTTGTTGCCAATTTCAAACGCAATAGTGGCGACTATATGGGTGTGGCCGGAAACCTGAACGATGGCGCCGATCTGCCGGCACCTGTCGGATCCTATTGGCCCAATGACTATGGCCTGTACAATATGGCCGGAAACGTTGCCGAATGGGTACTGGATATATACCGCCCGTTATCACACGAAGATGTTGAAGACTACGCCCCTTACAGGGGGAATGTGTTTACAAAACAGGCTAAAGATGTGGACGGTTTCCTGTTAGAAAAAGACAGCCTCGGAAGGATACGCCAGGAAGAGATCACCATCGAGGAAAGCCATACAAGGCATAACTACCGCAAAGCCGACAACGTTAATTATAAAGATGGTGATTACCAGTCAACCATCAATACCGATTGGCTAAATGATCCCGGATCCAATACAACCGGTGATATGTACGAATTTGGCGTCACTTCCCTGATCAGCGATAAATCAAGGGTTATCAAAGGTGGCTCGTGGAAAGACCCGGCCTATTACCTTAGCCCTGGAACAAGAAGATTTTTCAATCAAGACGAAGCTGCTAACTATATTGGCTTCCGGTGTGCTATGGTCCGGGTGGGCGATCCAAACCCCGGCAGATAGCATATTGAAAACATTTATATAAAAAGCCTCGTTCTGGAACCAGAACGAGGCTTTTTCATGGACGCTTTCATGGACACATTTTGCATGGACACATGTATCGTGGAACATGGACCACAAATGCAAAACGTATCCATGCTTCCATGCTCAATGTGTCCATGAAAATTTTTCCTGCTATCTTTGTAAACAGATCATGCAAGAAAATATCCGGCGACTATATGAATTATTTTTGAGGTATCCTGCTATCAGCACTGATTCCAGGAATATCAGGAAGGATTCCCTCTTCTTTGCACTTCGTGGCGAGCATTTCGATGGTAATGCTTTCGCTGAAGAAGCACTTGCCAAAGGTGCCGTATATGCAGTTGTAGATGATCCCGGGTTAAAAAAAAGCAAATCCTTTATCCAGGTCGATGATGTTCTTCAAACCCTGCAGCAACTTGCCATCTTTCACCGGGGACAGTTGACAGGCGTGCAGGTCATTGCAATCACCGGGACAAATGGCAAAACTACCACCAAAGAGCTGGCCGGAGCGGTCCTTTCAGGAAAATTCAAACTTACCCATACAGAAGGCAACCTCAACAATCATATAGGTGTTCCGTTGACGGTGTTACAGATCACTCCTGAAACGGAGATGGCCGTGGTGGAGATGGGAGCCAATCATACCGGTGAGATCGCCAGACTTTGTGAGATCGCCCGCCCTGAATTCGGCATCATAACCAACATTGGAAAAGCCCACCTGGAAGGGTTTGGTGGTTTTGAAGGCGTGGTCAAAGCCAAGAAAGAACTCTATGACTATATCAATGCCCGCCATGGGACATTGTTTGTAAATGCTGATAATGACCTGTTGCTCAGGCTTTCTGAAAATATTACCAGGGTTTTGTACGGACAACATAAAATGGCCGGTTGCAGGGGGGTATTGCGGTCGGATGATCCGTTCCTGAGCATTGACTGGCTTTTTCAGGATAAAATCATTGAGATAAGATCCCGCTTATACGGCGTCTATAATTTTGAGAATATTATGGCTGCCATATGCGTGGCTCAACATTTCGGGGTCCCGGCTGACGATATTGTGCATGCCATTGAAAACTTTGTTCCTGCCAATAGCCGGTCACAGTTGATACACTCAACATACAATACGATCTATCTGGATGCATACAATGCCAATCCTTCCAGCATGGAGGCTGCCATCCTGAACTTCGATTCGATGAATGTATCCCAAAAAATGCTGATCCTCGGTGATATGTTTGAATTGGGTGATGAGAGCCGGGATGAACACCACAGGATACTCCGCCTGATAAAAAAACTGGGCTTTCAGGAAATCGTTCTGGTGGGGCCAGAATTTATGGCTGTCGCCGGATCAACATACAAAAACAGTTTTACCGGCCGGCATGAAGCGCTCCGATGGTTGAAGAACCAACATTTCCGGGGCCGTTCTATTCTGCTTAAAGGTTCCCGGGGCATGGAGCTGGAAAATTTGCTGGAAGCGTTATAAGGCGCTGTTATTCAGTACTTAAAGTTAATTAGTTTTAAATTTTGAATTTTAAATTTTAAATTGTTGATTCCACGTACCGCGTATCACATCATCGGTATCATGTCAGGCACTTCGCTGGATGGAGTTGACCTTGCGGCTTGTATTTTTCAGTACGACCGTGAGAAGTGGACCTTTGAAATAACAGCAGCGGAAACCATTCCATACCCTGGCTGGTGGAAGTCGAGGCTTATCCGGCTCCAGGATGATAATGCGCTGGAATTCAGCCGGACCCACACTGAATATGGCTCATACCTCGGGGCATTGGCACGGGACTTTATCAGAAGGCATGGGTTTAAGGCAGACCTGGTAGCTTCTCATGGGCACACTGTTTTCCATCAGCCTGAAAGATCCCTGACCGTTCAGGTAGGTGATGGTGCTGCCATTATGGCCATGACCGGGATCCCGGTCATATATGATTTCCGGTCACTGGATGTGGCGCTCGGTGGGCAGGGAGCGCCCCTGGTGCCGGCAGGCGACCAGATGCTGTTCGGGGAATATGTGTGCTGCCTTAACATAGGAGGCTTTGCCAATATCTCATTTGATGACGAACACGGAAACAGAAAAGCATATGATGTATGTCCCGCCAACATCGTATTGAACACACTGGCACAGCAAGCCGGCTTTGCTTTTGATGAAGACGGGCTTCTGGCAGCCGCCGGAAGGATATCAGCAGGCCTGTTGAACGAACTGGATGGGCTGGATTACTACGCCCGGGCTTTCCCTAAATCATTAGGCAGGGAATGGGTGGATACTTACTTTATACCCATACTTGAAAAATACGATCTGAGCATACAGGACAAACTCAGAACCATTACCGGGCATGTGGCCGGCAACATCGTCCGTGCCATTGAAGAAAATACGCAAACTGGAAAAGTCCTGGTCACCGGAGGAGGCGCCAAAAACACTTTTCTGACAGATCTCATCAAGGCCGGATCATCACGGGAAATTATCATTCCGGAAGAAACAATCGTAGATTATAAAGAGGCCCTTATTTTCGCTTTCCTCGGCTTGCTGAGATGGCTGAACAAGATTAACGTTTATGGCTCCGTCACCGGCGCTTCCAGGGATTCCTCCTCAGGGGCAATAATTCATTAGCGCAGCACAAGGCTGCAAACAAATTGATTAACGATTAACGATTTGAGGCTAACGATAGAGTGAAAAAATCTCAACTCTCAACTCTCATTCCTCCACCAGCAGTTTCCATTCAACGAGCAAGACAGCATCCGAATCAGGTATCATGACCTCTTCAAATAATTGCCCGTCCGGGTTCAGGTGAAAAACGGCATCGCGCATGGTAATTTTCAGGTCGTTATCTGATATTTTCCGGAATTTAAACGGGCTTTTATATAACATTCCTTCCCATGCTTCATTTCCGTCTTCAATCATCTTAATTTCATATCCGAGGTAGATCTCGTCCGACTTCTCATCCACAAAGCGGATAAAATGCAAATGGCCTCCGTCATGATGTAATCCTTCCTCTGCATGTTCGCCGGTTGATTTAACGAACTCATTATAGATAAGATAATGCATTACAGCATCATCATCGTTAATATCAACCACATATGCAGATGGAACTTCTTTTTTATGTAAGATCCGGCTCTCATTTTGCAGAATATATGTGCCGGCTCCGGCGAGGTATCCGATCAATGCCAGCAGGCTGATCTTCCTGAGGTACCATATAAAATCAATTTTTTCCATACCCATGACGGCAACCCCTGCAGCAGAACCGATGATCAGGATGCTGCCACCCGTTCCTGCGCAATAAGCCAGGAACATCCAGAAATAGTGGTCGGTCGGGAAATTATACATACCCATGGCGCCTGCCACCAGAGGCACATTATCAACAATAGCTGATAATACCCCTATGATTATATTAATGATATAAAGATTCCCTATGTTTTCTCCCAGTACTACTGCCATCAGGTCCAGGTGCCCGGAAGTACTCAGGGCTGCCACAGCGAGCAGGATACCGAGGAAGAACAGTACACTCGGAACATCCACTTTTCGCAAAACGCCCACAATTGTGAGGTGTTTTGCACTGTACCGGATGTCAGCATGCCGCCTTGCTTGCAGAATCTCAGTGGTGGTCCATAATACCCCGAGACTGAAGAGCATACCGAGGCATGGAGGCAGGTGTGTCAGGTTCTTGAATACAGGTACAAACAACAAGCCGCCGACACCCATAAAAAAGAGCAGGCGGCTTTCCCAGGTGGGGATCTGATGCTTATTTTCCTCCTCCGGCCGTTCAGGTCTTGCTACATTTCCTTTCATGGTAAAGGAAAGAATGGCAAGTGGTACTATCATAGCAACCAGGCTGGGGATAATGGTCATTATGATGATATTAACGGTGGTTACTTTACCTGCAATCCAAAGCATGATAGTGGTAACATCCCCGATTGGCGACCAGGCGCCACCGGCATTGGCTGCGAGAATGACCATACCGGCAAAGAACCAGCGGTCCTTGCGGTCGGCAATAAGCTTTCTCAACAACGCCACCATTACGATAGAAGTTGTGAGGTTATCCAGTGCGGCCGACATGAAAAACGTCAATATACTGAGGATCCATAACAATTTTGATCTTTTGGTTGTGGATATCTTGTCCGTTATGATCCGGAACCCTTCAAAAGAATCTACCAGCTCCACAATGGTCATGGCTCCCAGCAGAAAAAACAGGATCTCTGATATCTCTCCGAGGTGATGCAGTAGTTCATGATGCACTACCCACCCCGTAAACGATCCCCCAACCACTTCTTCCATATAATGTTTTAAGTCTGAAGTATCCACAAGAACATCAATGCCCCCCAGGATCAGCATAACCCACATGATCACACCCAGTTTCAGGGCCGTGGCGGTTTTGTTGATACGGATGGGGTGCTCCAGGGCTATCAGTGTATATCCCAGGACAAAAACGATGATCATTGCAATAAACATAAGCTAATAAATTCTGGGTTTCCAAATTGGCTGCAAAACTAAAAAACATTTTCTTTTATTGCTTAAATTGTTTACCCATACCTTTATATATATGCATACTATAATTCAAAACAGGATTTAATTGTTACTCGTTACGCGATACGGGGTTCGTTTTCCTTATACTATTCACCACTCACGACTCACGATTCACGACTTAAAACCTGCAGCAAGCAAAATATTTCCTCTATTAACAAAGAATTAACAAAAAAACTTGCTTTCTTTAAATAAATATTCCTATTTTTGAAACAAATTTAGAAACAGATATTAAAAACAAATAATACCTAACGGATACTTGACGAATTTTCAGCGGAAATCGCCGTACGGTAAAAAAAAAAAAAAAGTATAAATTATTTGCTTTTTTGATTTATTTGTTTTATGTTTGTAAGTTGAATTGATTAATATGGTTACGTCTAATAAGCTGATTAATCACACATAAAGCTAAAACACTTACGCCAATTAATTATTTGTCAGGAACTTATCAAATCAATATATGAGAATAATGTTTAAAAATTAACATTTAATTATTAATTAAAATTAATTATTATGGAAACAAATTACGAATTTCGTAAGAAAATCTTCTTACCGCTTAAGCTATGGCTTCTGCTCATAGCTTTCGTGGGTATGGCTTTTGTTACAAATGCTCAAGCGCCAACCATGTTCCCGACTGGGAACCAGTTTATTTGTCCCGGGAGCGGGATGGATATTTGGGTTCAAAATGCTGCTACTTTAAACTATTACCAGGTTTACAGAAATGGCAGCCCATACGGAATACAAGTGCAGGCTGCTAGCCCCTTTGAAAACCTCGGTACATTTTACGATGTCGGAACCTACACGGTTTATGAATGGGATCAATTTCTGGTTCCTATAGGTTTTATTACAGGTTCGATGGTTCTGGCATTTCATCCTGTATTTCCTGCAAATACGGTACCGATATCCGGAGTGTTTAACATATGTGGTTATAACACCAACCAGATATACCATATCGGTAATGGAACTACATGGGTTCTCAAATTGGGAAATGTATTAGCCATTCCGCCTATACCTGATACCCTGATCCACGACCCGGATGCAACCCCGGGCAGTGGCGATGAAGACACAGTGTTGGTCAAGCAATACACCTGGACAACCTGGGGCAAGGATAAGGATTGTGTTCCGGTTGCCCTATCTACTACAGGGCAGGGAACCAGGCAAATCAATGTTTGGTGGAGCCTCACACAGATAGGTGAGGTATTTTGCGACATCAAGACAGAGGATGAATGTGTGTTCAGGACTATTGACTATGATGTCTTTGTTACGCCTTATGCGGATCAACAGCATTTTACCAATGGCGGGAACAACTTCGACCTGGATACAATCCACTATTGTGCCAGCGATAATGGTATCGACATATGCCTGATGTCACAATATGAAGTGTTCATACATTGCGTAACCTTACAACCCATTATACTTGGCTATAAATACGTTCTCAGAAGGAATTTCACACCAATTGATACAGTGGATGGAACCGGGAGTGTGATCTGCTTCCAGAATGTGAAAACCAATCCGTTTGATACTGCCATGTATACGGTATATGCTATCCCATGGGATCCGAATATCAATTGTGACAGGAACATGGGAGACACCATTATCCTGATCAGGGATTACCAGCCGGTTGCTGATGCCGGAGGGGATATAGAAACATGTGCCGTTTATAATACGCCAGCATGTTTTACCCTGTATGGACACACAGGAGTACCCTATAGTTTCCGTGACCCGGGTTTCAACTACCACTGGACTTACACGAATCCTGAAGGTGGCACG
This sequence comes from Bacteroidales bacterium, assembly GCA_030638325.1. Classification (GTDB taxonomy): domain Bacteria; phylum Bacteroidota; class Bacteroidia; order Bacteroidales; family JAGOPY01; genus DAOWEV01. Next base: position 1,276 of record DAOWEV010000230.1, on the reverse strand, counting down.
ACAGGTCTTGCATTTACTCCGGGTATGAATGACTCAACGGTTAATGTCTGTCAGGATTATACAGCTAATACCTGCCCGTTTGGCATATTTGAATTGGTTTTCCATGTGGAAAACGGACTCTGCACAGATTCGGATACCGCAAACCTGAAATTCCTGGAACAACCAACTGCCACTGCGGGTGCTGATTTCTCACAATGTAATGGTTCTGCCTTTACTCTTAATGCAACACCTTATTCTTATTGCGGTGTATATGGAGTGAACTATACGAATACGGCATACTGGACTATGTATATGTCGCCTGGTGGTGTGACAATGAATACAAATGATCCTAATGCCGTGGTAACCATGACCGGAGCCTGTCCTTACGGGGTATACAAGTTTGTATGGCATGAAGAAAATACAGGCAGCCTTATGTGTTCAGACAAAGATACCGTCGTGGTCACTGTGTATGAACAACCTGTTGCCAATGCAGGAACAGATTTCTCAGCCTGCGATCAGTCATGCAATACCTTAGCAGCCATGCCTTATTCCTACTGCCAGACTACAGGCCTCGATGTCTCTTACCTATGGACACTGCTCAGTGGCCCGGTTGGCGTGACAATTAACAATCCTACTGCTGCTACTACCGGATTCTGCATTGATCCCCTAGCGACTTGTCCATGGGGTGAGTTTGTATTCCAATTTGAAGAAAACAATGGGGATTGCTCAAGCACTGCCACTGTGACTTATACAAACTATGAGCCACCTTCTACTATGTCTGCAGGAACTGACACACAGGCCTGTGAAACCCTTTGTGTAGACCTTGCGGCTACAGTTCATTCATACTGCCAGCCCAGCGGAACAGTTGTTTCCTACTTGTGGAGAGCGCTCGGCCCCTGTACCTGGAATGCAACGACACCTGTTGACCAACCTACAGCAACCTTCTGCATTGATCCAACAAGTTGTATATGTCCTTATGGCGTGTTTGAATTCGAGTTCACAGAAACAAACGGGCTTTGCGTAAAAGTGGATACTGTTTCCTATACGAGGTATGAACAACCGATCGCAGATGCCGGCCCGGATCAGTGGGCTTGTGTCGATAACCCGGTGACTGCCTATACCATGTGGCTGAATGCAGTTCATTATACATTCTGCTATTCTGGTATTGATTACTGGACGAAAGCAAGCGGTCCCGGCCATGTATGGTTCGAGGATTTCACCAACCCGCAGACAGGTGTTAATGTGGATGCTTTCGGATGTTATTCATTCGTAAAACATGAAGAAAATGAGGAATGCG
>DAOWEV010000057.1 GCA_030638325.1 Bacteroidales bacterium | reverse complement strand
AATTTTCAGTATGATGGAAATTGTATGTGGACCATAACAGTGAAGGGTTACGAATATTCATCAACCGGGTTATTTGAAGTGACTGTCGGAAGCTATAATATGACAACACATGATGGATACATATACCAGGGCGATTTTAAACTTGATGTCAGAACTGCTTATGAAACATCAACCGGCAAATTGGTGGTAATACTGGGAGATGAAACTGATTCGTACGGCTGGCCCAAACTTACTATAACGGAATTCAGGATAGGCCATTGTTCCCGGGATGAAACCAGGGCAGATGGATGGAGCATCACGCAGGAAACGGATCTTTCATCATTATCATCAATATCTCCGGTGGAAAATGTTTCCGACATACAATGGCTTGAAAACGGTAGTGATATATATTATGATGAAGGTAATGTCGGAATCGGTACAAATAGTCCTGAAAAATTATTACATATATATGATGGTGATCTCATGGTGGAAGACCATTATCCGTTTATCTATCTTGTTGATACTGCTTCAACAGGTGGAAATGCAGGTATTAAATTCCAGCATAACTCAACTGCAAAAGGATATCTGTATTATTCAAACTCAAGTGACCTGTTAAAAATGTACAATGAATTAAGTGGCTCTGATGACAACCTGGTAATTGACTCTGATGGAGATGTTGGAATTGGTACCCTTGCCCCAAATTACAAGCTTGATGTCAGGATAAATACCGGGGTCGCGAGTACCAGGGCCATATTTGGATATAACATGGCCACCGGAACGAGTAACGCCATGCACGGCGTCGTTGGTGAGTCTAAATCTACTTCAGTCACCCATCCGGGTGCCGGGGTAGTTGGTGTACAGTCAGGAACAAGCGGACCAGGTATCGGTGTAAAAGGAGAGGTCTATAGTCCCGATGCAAGAGGGGTTTATGCATGGGCCACCCATACAAGCGGGACAAATTACGGGATTTATGGGAGAACAGATAGCCCAAATGGTTTTGCGGGGTATTTTACAGGTGGTAAAAACTATTTTGAAGGAAATGTTGGAATAGGTACCGACCAACCAGGTTGCTCTTTCCATATTTTGAACCTAAATCCAAAAATTGAAATAGAGGGCACCACAAGCTCAAATGATGAAGGCATACTTCTTTCTCATGACGGTACCAATAAGTCATGGATATGGCATCACAATACCCAGGGATTCCTGAAGATCTCCAATTCCTCCTCAGGTGGTAATAGCCACATAGTGATTGATTCAGATGGCGATGTCGGGATCGGTACCCAATCCCCGGTTGCAAACCTTCATGTGAAGGGAAGTTCAACCTTAGGAAGTCTTTTGATTTCTCCCAGTGAAGTAACATCGGGAGATACTGCTCAGTTATTACTGGCTGAAGACAGTGATTATAGCTATGGAATGTCTTTATTGTATGACGGTGCTGATAACTATTTAAAAATTTTTGGTAATAACGGGGGAACAACTTATGGCCCGCATATGTCAATCGAACGTGATGGTGGAATTGTCCATTTCCACCATAATGTCATTTTTAATGAAACCTTAGATGGTGGAACTGGCCCTGCAATCAGTGCAACTACCACAGGCACTTTATCAGGTGCAGTTTTTGGTCGATATGGGTCTACTGGTAACTTTGGTCTTCTGGGGGATGATGATTATGGTATTTATGCTGATTTGAAAACTACTGGAACAGGTGATTATGCAATTTACGGGTACGGAGTTGGATTCGGAGTAAATGGCACTAGTTATTCCCACGACCAAACTCTGGGTGGGGTGAAAGGTTATAACCATTATGGAAATCCATACACCTTTGGTGTTGCCGGATATTCTTACCTTGATGAAAACAGGAGCGGTGGCTGCTTTGGTGGAAACCACTTGGGAACTTCATGGGGATGCCTTGGTTATAAAGACTCAGGTGGCACAACCTATGGTGCGTACTGGACTAATTGGGGATCCGGAACCGGTGATAGGAGTAACGCCTCGGTCAATATTGGTATGGGATCCTGGGGAGACCTTTTTGGCGCCGATATCCATGGAAATATCTACGGTACATTTACCGAAGGAAAAAACTACTCCCTTTATTCCAAAGGAACTGTTTTCAAGAACGGCCTGGATGTGCATCTGCAGGATAATAATGAAGAAGAAATGGCTGTATTCTATACTCATGTCTCTACTGATGTAACTGTCCAGACAAGCGGTTTTGGTACCTTAACTGCAGGCAGGTGCTTTGTGGAATTTGATAAAAACTTCAAAAATATCGTATCACAAGATATTCCGGTGATCGTTACCGTTACCCCGATGGGCAGGTCTGACGGCATATATCTCAACGAAATATCTTCAGAAGGATTCAGCGTGGAAGAAGATGGTGACAGCAGAAGCAATATCAATTTCACCTATATTGCTATCGGACGGAGAAAAGGATTTGAAAATCCTCAATTACCGCAGGAGGTGATTGCAAGCGATTATACCGATAAACTGGCCAGGGGGCTGCATAATGATAACGATACAGAAACCGATGGAGAAGGATTGTATTATGAGAATGGTAAGCTTTATGTGGGCAGGCATGCATCGACCTTTCCCGATCCCAACAAACCAAAGGATCCTGAAGCATTAAACACAGGAAAAATAATCATGTCTGAAAAAACGATACCACTTCCGGACCCTGATATTGGTCCTTCAACTGAAGTAAAAGCAACAGCGCCAATTTCAAGTCAAATCAAAACACCAGTCGAAAATGGCGAAACAAATTAAGCTTAAAGAATTGTGTAAAACTCTTACCCTTAACAACTATATTCTGGTTTACGGTTTCTTATTTTTAAGGGAAATCCCTTTTTCGTTTTTTGTGGAAAAAGAATTATCTTTGCACATGCGATTCTGGTGAGTTTTGTGCTTTATATCGACAATTGACAATACCGAATCGACAATTTTCTCCGGGGTGTGGCGCAGTCTGGTTAGCGTGCTTGACTGGGGGTCAAGAGGTCGCGAGTTCGAATCTCGCCACTCCGACAAACCGAAAAAGACCTGTCATTCAGTGGCGGGTCTTTTTTATTTGAGAAGTGTTGAACCCCTACGCCTGTTTTCTGTATTGGAACACCCAAAAAGAAGAAGTCAATCTTTGATTTACAATTTTCGAGCACCAAAGGTGCGTAAATCATTAGCCCCGAGAGTAGCTCGGGGTTATTGATCTATAAAGATAGTGTGACACCATAGATCATAAAACTATCAGCCGCCTCGTAGAAACACCATTCTTAGCCACCAAGCTGTAAAAATAAGACCCCGATGGAATTGAAGAAGTATTCACATATACATGATGTTCCCCTTTTGTATAATAGCCCCCGGCAAGCTTTGCTATTTTCTTGCCATTCATATCGTACAATTCTAACTGAATATCACAAGCATCTGATATCGTGAAAGATATGGTGGTTTCTTCAAAGCATGGATTTGGATAATTTTGCTTTAAAATAATACGATCAGAAGAGATGGGTGATTTGATGCCCGAAGGCTCAAAGATTGAGCTGAACACACCGTTCCCTTGTGTTGCCACAACAATCCATCCATCGGTTTCCCTGGTATCGATATTATCAACAATTATGTTACCGATAACATCAGCACCTTCCTGAACCCAAATTGTCTGATTACCATTGAGTTCATAAGTCGAGAACAATCCGGCACTTGTGGCTGCAAAATAGGCGACACCGTCATCATAATGAAGCATTTTCACACATCGCACCGAAGGGCCTCCACCCGTCCCGTGCGGATGCTCTTCCAGGTTTCCACTCTGATGGGTCCAGGTTTCTCCACCATCAGCCGAATGAAAAATACTCTGAACATTATAATTGGAAAACACAACAAAGATATTGTTTGCATCCTGCCCATCTACCTCAATATAGCCTACGTAACCGTTTCCCGGGAACAGATCGCTGGTTATCTCCGTTGCCGCAGGATTGCCTGTATGTGCATTATCCATACGGAAAACTCTGCCATTGTGACTGCCATAATAGAGGATATTTGGGGGTTCTCTGGAGGTATTTATGGCTGTAATGAATTCATCATCGGAGAGCCCTGTATTATCAAGCCACTGCCACCCGGTATTAACCAACGAAGTATCATAGGCGGCAGCTTCCATATCATCCTTTCGAAGGATCCTGTTCTTCGCGGCCATATAAAATGTTTTGTTGCCGGCCCGGTCAATAATGAAATGGGTGTAAAAGATAAAGTCGCCATTTTCAACCACATCCGGTGTTTGGTAAATCTCGTTTTCAATATTCAAATCCTCATCAAAGGTCAAACTGAAAATATTGCCATTATAAACGGATATGACTGCATATGTTTTATTATCTGCCACGATGCAGGTCAGCCCATCTCCTCCCATTATCGTTTTCCATGCGGAGGAAGGAAAATAAGAATCATGGTAGTAAATGGCATTATCCTGGCAGCCTCCGATCACGAAATCATCCGCATCACCGGCATGGTCAATACCGACCCAGTAGAATTGCGTGGTGACCAAATTATCGGAAATATATTCCCAGACCACACTGTCGGCCAGACAATTCATGGTTTTGAAAACGCCCCCATCACAAGCGGCATACATGACCTGGGGGTTTGAAGGCGATACTTTTACACAGTGAAGATCCGGATGCAGGTTATCATGATTGCCATCATATGGATATCCACCCAGTAGCCGGGTAAACGTGGAGTCGGTAAAACCGGTATCGTTGCGGTAAAGATTGGTTCCACCGAGAAACAATATATTTTCATTGTCAGGATGAGCCTTTAACATCATGGCATAGCCTGCAATAGAGCAATAGCCATGATGAGGATGATAATAACCCACCAGGATATTACCTTTTCCTTTTCCGGGAAGATTATCAATTTGCTCTACCCATTCAGGGTCTTCCGCAGTCAAATTCGAAGCTTTCTATAAGGTGTGTTCTGAAGCAGTGAAACTAAAAGTAGCATCCGGATCGGGGATCGGGTTTTCGGTCAGGACATAAAGTGCATTGGGGTTTGACTCAGGAACCTCCAGCTTGATCGTCCTGAAATTTGAAGGAAAACCGGCAGGTGTGATGGATGTCCAGTTCGTACCATCAACTGATTTCCAGATGCCGAAAACAGTAGGCATAATACCGGATTCGTTTGTGGAAAATGTGCCTAAGGCGGCATAGATGACCCCATCCGGAGAGATAACAACATCCGTACAAAGCGATTTTGTAATTTCATCCCCCAGCACAAACGTCCATGTATCACCCTCCATCTTCAGACCGTAAGATCCCGCCATAACCGGCAACATAAACAACATCATTTTCCTGATTACCCGGGTCGATTGCGATATTCCAGATACCATGGAACGCCCCGGTCAGTTCGCCGGTAATTCCTCCTGAAGTAGACTGTAATAACGTCCACGTAGCCCCGTTATCAACCGACTTGTATATCCCATTCCCAAACCCTACGGTCCTGGGGAAAATACTGAACTGCCGGTCGGTAGTACTTGTCAGCTCACCGGTTCCGTAGTACCAGGTATTTGTTCTCCCTTCCCGAACGTCCTGTTCGATGCATGTTACGCTTTGCACAGCATTTTGAGCAGTGGTTTTAACCCATGAGGCGCCTGCATCTGTGGACCGCCACAATCCACCAGAAGCACTTCCGGCCAGAATAATATTTTCATTTTCAATATCGAGCTCAACGGCTAAGATCCTGCCGCAAACATTGTCCGGACCCCTTGATTCCCATGTTTGATCCCTGTATTGCGCCGGCGCCGCTTGCCTTTCCGGCATTCTTAAATAATCTGTTTTTGCCGTTATTCCGGATACATATTTCAATTCTTTCGCCTTTATATCAGGCGGAAGCTCATTGGTAGCCGGATCACGCGTTTTAAGAAATTCCCAGCCTGCATGATAATAAGCGATTTCAGTGTGTGATAATCTTGAAGACTTACAATTATCCTTTTTATTTTCGATAAGACCGGTATTAACCCCGTCCTGAAAAAAACAGCTCAGAACAATAGCTGTTGCAATTAAAATAGCAAACCCGAGAAAGAACTTTGTTTTCATAATGGTCTTTTTTTGATGAATATTTAAGCTTTAAATAATTATTTAGAAGTGATGTATGTTTCATCAATGTTAAATAAAACACTAAAATAGAATTTCTAAATCCTAATTTCTAAATCCTAAACAATACAAAATGACACAAGCACAAAAATCAAAACCGTATGTTATGTAGGAAATCCTTTGTTTTGAATATTTGGTTATTTGAGTTTTGAATTTGTTTTCCCGATACCTATCGGGATTAGGATTTGGTGCTTAGTATTTGTTTAAAGAAAGCATTTCTTTTTCTCAAAGATACAACATTGAAAAAGGGAAAGCAAATTTTGCATATCCACAGCAGGGCCCGGACGTACAGAGCGGGGCATTTGCAGCAATCCTGAGTTCCTCGTTGGGACACCAAAAGAAAAAAAATCAATCTATTATTTACAGTTTTCGAGCACCAAAGGTGCGTAAATCATCAGCCCCGTGCGTAGCTCGGGGTTTATGATATGCCATGTCCCCATAGCCCCATCGGGGCGTAATCATAAGTCCCATACATAACATTCATCATATGAGTCTTTTGTGACATTATTGATTACGCACCTGTGGTGCTTATGTTGTATCGTATTGCATAACCCCCGGGCTGATGCCCGGGGCTATTGATCACCGCCCCTTTGGGGCTAATATTAAAATATTGATTATATTTGACACAACCAACCAATGGTTAATTAATGGCAAAGCAGAAAACATCATTAGCTATCTCTCACCCTGAACTAGCCAGGCAGTGGCACCAGACCAAGAACGGTGAGCTGACTCCTGATAATGTAACTGCAGAACACAAAAGCCTTTAACAGATAGTTCGATAGGGTGCTGAAAGAAAAGGCGGAGAAGAAAGTCCGAAGACCGGAGTCGGAAGACCGGAGACGTGAGGCGTAAAGCGTGAGAAGAAGTTGGGCGTTAGGACACCGAAGACGGAAGACCGAAGAAGGAAACTGTGAGAGAACTTCCGACTTCCGACTCCTGACTTCGGACTTCAACCCCTTTTCCACTAAAATAATGGTAATTTTTTAAAAATGATACAGGATAAAAAAGAAAAAGAGCGGTCTATTCTTAATGATTTTATTAACGGATATGACGACTTCCCAAAAGGTCAGATACGGTGTAATGAAGCTCCGGACTTTATTTTACACATCAATCGCAAGAAGTCAATAGGTATTGAACTGACAGAATTACTACACCCTCAAGCGAAGACATCCAATTATAATTTCAGGCAGATAGATAACCTGAGATCTCAGATACTGGAAGGGGCCAGGGTTAATTACGAATCAAAACATGGCCATAAACTCGATGTGGTGTCTGATTTTGGAAGAGAAATCACAGTGTCAAAGAATCAGCAAGAGTCCTTCGCTGTTGAGATTGCGCAACTGGTCCATAACATGATAAAAGAGAATGATTTTAATGAGTCCTTCTACGTTACGGTTGAACGGGATAAGTTACCACCATATATTGCTTATCTTGGCATTACATTTCATAAAAAAGGGAATGGCTCCAATTGGCAGACTGGGGAGGGATCTATGATAAATGAATTTACCAAAGAAATAATCGATGACACGATTATCAGGAAGGAAGAAAAATTGAGCCATTATAAAAAGAAAAGACTTGATATTTACTGGCTTATAATCTGGACAAATTATCTGGATCGATCATCGTCATTTAACTATGGAAATAAACTTGAAAATTGGGAGTTCAGCTCACAATTCCATAAAATCTTCATCTTTGATGTAATTATCAAAAAGATATTTGAGCTAAATCTTACAACATGATTCATTTAAAAATTTAATAGTTTTACCATTGCTTAATCCATCCAATAACTTTTTATGTTTACTGTAATTCTCTGAAAGCTTATCGTAGTTTTTGTGGTTTCTCAGCTTCGATATAATAATATTTTTACGATTTAGCTTAGTAATATAATCGAGGCGATTTTTATCATCTACAGCAAGTACTTCATTAGTCAAATTAATTTTATCAAAGCGTTTTACAGTGATCAACGCACTATTTGTTGTAAAAAAACAGCCATTGGGAAAGATTTTATCTTTTCCTTTTGGGCAGGAAATCAGGAAGTGCTTATCGGCTAAATTGTAATATCTTGCCAGAACATTGCCCTTTATAGTCATAAAAGCTATCGTGCCATCTGTGCTTCCGGATACAATTTGCTGCTCATTATTGAATAAGCAAATTGACCATATCCAATTGTTGTGGACTTTAGTATGGAAAATAGTTTTACCCGACAGAAGATTAAAACATAATATGGTTCCGTCAGAAGAAGCTGAAACCAATTTAGATTCATCTCTAATAATTCTGATATCCAATACTTCCTCAGATCTATTGTGAATTAATTGTTTATACTTTTCCCCCGATGTTTTATCATAGACCCGTACTACACCATCTGAGCAAGCAGCAGCAAAATATCTTTTTGAAACTGCTATTTTTCTGACAGATACAGGGAGATTGAAAAATCGAATTAGTGATTTTTGTTTTTTTAAGGACCATTTATGTGCCGCTCCATCATCAGAGCCGGTATAGACGTACATCCCATCATATGCAATATCCATAGTGGCAGGATACTGTTGTCTTTTTTTATGATGGAACTCGTAGATTTTGTTATTGATCAAATCCCTGCACCTTCCCCTGTTAGCGCTATCCAGGCCATCAGTTGATTCGTAATTGGCAGTAAATAAATATTTCTCATCCTGGGATATGTAACAACTTGGCATGGGAAAGCCACTGCTGTCAAAAATTGAAGTACACTTACCTGTTTCGATTTCATAACGATGAGAACTACCATCCCAGCTCGCCGTATAAAAGGCTGAGCCATCCTTCGTTATACTCGTTAATCTTACCGAAGCCTGATGGCTGTTAAATTTTTGTGGCTTATACTCAAGCAGCTCTAAATCTATCACCCTGATTTTTGGGTTATTTGCATTGGTAACAATCAAATACCGGTTGTCCGGAGTAATATTAACCGATCGTATGGGAGAACACTTTGACTTGACATTAAATTGATGTTTTAATTCACCTTTAGAAGAAGTATCAGAAATATTTTCTGCTATTTTATTAAGGTGAAAATCCCTGTGATTTATTAATTTGTTGCTTTTTATGGTATTCGTTTTCTTCATATTATTCTGATAATTATTTGGTATAATCAAGTATTGTGGCTTTCAATTAAAACCTTTTTAAACACAAGCTTTATTTTATCTCTTAGCTTCATGATCTGTTTTTTTAACTCAAGAATCTCATTATTAAATTTAAGCTTATGGCTTTCGACTTTTTCTAATGCATTCCTGTACAATTGGGTTTTGTTTTCATTTGTATAGTCGTCCTGAATTATTTCCAAATTGGTTAAATGAAGCTGTAAACTCTCAATATCATGTTCTAAAAACACGATTATTTTTTCAATTGAGGTGCCTTTTTTTATCATTAATCCCAGGCGGTCAGCCACATCAAGATCCTCCATTTCTATACCAAGAATTTTGCAAGCTCTCATGAGTATTGAAAGAAGCCTGTCATAGTCGGGCAACGACCACATCAACATAGCGGGCGTATAGGAAAAAAGTTCATCTTTTGACGACATAAGCTCCAACCATAATTCATTGATCCCTGATTTTTGTACCTCTGACAATCCCTGAACAGGGCAAGTATCTGAATGCAGAAGGAAGAATAACTTTTTCAGAAGTGCTTTAATTTCTTCTTTATAATTTGCGATTTCAAACTGGGAAATTCCAACAGTACCACCCATTAGTGAACCACTAATGCAGTTTAAACTTCTCATGTAGTTTTTTCTCAATTCCCTTGTCTTATTTTCAATTTCTATAAGATATTCGGTTGCTTTTTTTGCCGTATATTTATAAGATAATTCAGCGTTCTGCTCTTTTAATTCCAGCACATTGATGTATTTTTTAAGCTTGTACGATAAGGCTATTTTATCTAATTCCAGGTCGCCAAAAGTTCTATAATATAAGTCCTCCAAATTCTGATTTATCCTTTTCTTTTTTTCTCCTTCCAATAATTTTTCTTCTAATTCGGTTGTCCTTCTTTTCCAGAGATATTTAAGCTTTTTATATTTTTTTACCAATGGTTCAGGAGCATTCCTCAGTAGCTGACTTTCGTTGCATTCCTTCTCCGGGTAAAATTCATTTATGAGGCGGTTGTCGCACAAAAAGCACTGCTCCTTTATCATATCTTCAATGATGAGGTTGATATTACTTCTTATTTTTATTGAAGCTTTAGCATACGGCAGTTTCCGGATTGTTTTATAAATCCTGTCTTTATTTGGATGAAAGTTCGGAATGTGTTTTTCTGCCAGATTCTTGTTCAAAAAATTGGATTTTAGTTTCGTTTTTGAATTACTTATATAACCGAGCGATCCTAAAAAGAATATTTCCCATTCACTTTTCACCATCAATGCAATAATATTGTAAATACCCAGCTTACAGGATATTCCAAACCTGTAAACCTGTTCCGGACTGAGGAAAAAGTGATTGGCACCAAAATCGAAAATGCACAATAATTGATCCTGCCCAATGTCATAAAAAACGGGCCTCTTATCATCCAATAAATAAGGATCGCTGTGATCCTTACAAAGCCTCATTATTTCAAGCTGCCCCTCACCGGTAGCGCTAACTATTTGCCTGATATCATCCGACAATGGCACAATCTTCAGATCTTTATCATTTGTATTCATCTCAGTTGTTTTTATTAAATAATTACTTTTTGCACAGAAGTTAACTTTCTAACTTTCAACTTTCAACTCCTCATCAATTCATGAGGCCAGTTAAGTTTTATCACATTTAAGATGCCTCATAAGGCTTAAATCTCCATTCATAATATGATTGATATCGATAATCAACATAGCCACATTTACATATCATATTGATTTTGGAAAATGCTTCTTCCAGAATTAATTGATCTGATCCGCATTGACATTTATATATATTTTTGACCGTATAAACCTCGCCTCGCTTGAGCGGAAGCTTACACCAGGACTCAGTTTCTACACAGATTATTTTTTGATGCTCCTTGTATTTCGTACATCTATCCATACTCTGATTTATGCTCAACCTAATACTTTGCATTTTTTATGCCATTCGGCGTATATGCAGTACAATCAGGTATATATGGTTATTTTGTGATTGGTTGAAAAGATGATTTGCGTGATTATTGCGCGGTAAGGGTTTGGGCAATTGATGTTAAGAATTAAATGTGGTTTTGATAAGAAGCGGATTTTACCATTATCCTGAAAAAAATAATGATTACGCAAACCTCAAGCAAAAAGACATTTTTTATTGATAAGACCATGCTTGGATAATGGCGTATACTGCCAATGCCACATTAACAACGAAGTATATGAATACATTAAGTGGAATTTAGTACCTCGCAAATTTTCAAATATTGTTGTGCATTATGGACATATGGATTCAGATAATCATCAGCGAGTTTTATGAAAGTATTAAAATGAACAATGGCATCCTGATGCTTAGCAAGAATTCGCATTCCTTCTTCGCGAGGGTCTTCATTCATATGGATTCTCCTTTCATGTTTTTAAGGATTCTGCGTTCTTCCTTCATATCGGTGAAGGTGGAACTT
>DAOWEV010000048.1 GCA_030638325.1 Bacteroidales bacterium | reverse complement strand
GATATAAACTGTTTTAAGCAATTGAAAATTTGAATATTTGATATTATTTCGGATTTAGATATTAGGATTTCGGATTTAATGTTTTTATTATCTTCTTGATTCTGGCTTGTCCAGGTTAGGTGTTATATCATACAAATGTTTTCTTTAAATAAATCCTAAGCATCAAATCCTAAATCCTAAACAAATTCAAAACTCAAATAACCAAATGTTCAAAATAAAGGATTTCCCACAGAGCATACGGTTTTGAATTTTGTGCTTTTGTCATTTGGTATTGTTTATCCCGATAGCTATCGGGATTAGAAATTCGGATTTAGATATTCTATTTTGGTGATTTATTTAACATTGATGAAATCTACGTTACAGCAAAATAATTACAAAATCGTCTATCTTTCCTCAAAAACCACAGTTAGCACAACATCACCAACAACCCGCAAAGTGGTTTTATCAATTTTATCAATACTGTCGCCCATGGTGTGCCAGTATTCGAAAAAACTGCCGTTGGAAGAGGCCGGATCCAGGTGGATGATATCTATGGCAGGGATGTTCCTGATGTCATTGATAAAATAATGATCATCGTTAATATATCCCCCCTGTTTGTTGATAAAATATTCCTGGTATCCCAGCCGGTGGGCTACATCCCATACCTTTTTCACTTTGTCGGGAGCGAAGTGCATGGAGAATCCTTCCTGCAGGAACCGGGCATCTTTGGCCCCTACCATATCCAGTAAAATGACAAAGCGGGCATGGTAGTTGGTCTTATGAGGATTCTTCGACCAGTATTGCGAGCCCAGCCCCCAGGCTTCATTGTTGCCTTCATTTTGAGAATCCTGTGGAGGTCCGTAATCTTCCAGGTCAAAGAGTACAATATCCACACCAACAGGCGGTTGCCGGGCGTGGAGTAAACGGGCAATTTCAATCAGCACCCCCACTCCGCTGGCGCCATCGTTTGCCCCGTCGATGGGTGTCCGGTGAAATGCCGGATCAGGGTCGTGGTCTGCATATGGACGGGAATCCCAGTGAGCTGACAGCATAATCCTTGCCCGGGCTTCCGGATTGAATGAAGCGATGATATTTTTCCCGCTCAGGGTCTTATTGTTATATGCTCTTGACCGGAATTCCTGATACTCAACATAGGGGGTGTATTTTTTGAATGTTGCAACAAGCCATTGAGCACATTCAGCATGGGCGGAACTGCCCGGAACCCTTGGCCCAAAGTCGGTCTGGGCTTTTACAAATGCATAGGCCGAATCGGCATTGAAATTGGGGATGGTAATGCCAGCTTCCGCTTTTTCGACTTTAGCTGAAGAAACTTTAGGTTTTGGCTTTTGATTACAAGCCGAAAAAATCAAAATGAATAAAACAATTGTCGAACTAATAAAAACAGGTCGTTTCATATGTTTGAAATTATTTATGCGAATCAAAAGTTGAAATATGTTTTTTTTACCACAAAGGATATCACAAAGTCACCCAAAGGACTAAAGAATTACCCGTTTAATATCATCTTTCAAATGTCTGACATTAAAGTTTGCCAATAAGCCTAACTCACATCCTGAAAGCTTCAAATAAGTGAGTATTTGTTCCATTTGAAATCTTTTCTATTTTCATAAAAATCAAATTTTTTCTTTGTGATACCTTTGTGAAGTACTTTGTGATCCTTTGTGGTTAAACAAAATCTCAATCCTTGATTCGCATTATTAACCACAGATTACACAGATAAGGGTTCAATCCTGAATCAGCCCGGATGTTTTTCCAAACAAACCGGAAAAAACAAAGTACTTTATAACTTTATAAACTTTCAACTTTTAACTCCGCATGAATAATGCAGGCTAAAAAGTTAAAGTAAACACAGTATCTTCTTCAGGTTTCGATTTTACCGTGATGCTGCCTTTATGCAGGTGCATGATCTGCCTCGCAAGGCTCAGGCCGATGCCGGAGCCATGTTTTTTTGAGGTGAAAAAAGGCATAAATATCTTATCAAGGATATCAGGTTTAATCCCCGTACCATTGTCTTTAAATTCGATTACTACCCGGTTTTTGCTGTTCAGTGTGGCAAGAATCGAGATTTTGGGCTTCTCAATAGATTTAACAGCATCGATGGCGTTCAGTAAGAGGTTGATAATCACCTGGTCAATCAAGTCAGGGTCGGCAGTGATCATAAGATCCGGAGGGAAAACCTTGTTTTCACTGGCAATTCTGAGATTGTCCATCTTGGGTTTTAGCAAAGCACCTGACCGTTCGAACAATTCCGATACCCTGAAATATTTAAAGCTGGGTTTGGGGATCCTGGTAAGATTTCGATAGATCTCTACAAAATTCAACAGGCCCTGGCTCCGGTTATAAACAGTTGTGATAGCGGTCTCAATGTTTTTCTCATCTTCCTTATCCAATGCTTTCATCTTTATATTTCCCTCATCTTCCACGAACAGCATTTCCTTCACGGTAGAAGCCAGTGAAGAGATGGGGGTGATGGAATTCATGATTTCGTGTGTGAGCACCCGGATCAGTTTTTGCCATGATTCAATCTCTTTCTCATCCAATTCAGAACTGATATCCTGTAAAGAGATCAGGGTATAATCATCGCCTCTCAGCCGGAACTCCGTTGCATATATGGATAACTGTAGAAATTCACCCTGGATAAACACCTTGATCAGTGTATTATCCCCTGCTTTAAGTTTTAGCAGGGCACCGGGAAAGTCTTTTTCTATCACATCAAGGTCACGGATGTTCCTGAGGTTTCTGACCCGGAGCAGCCGTTTTACGGCATTGTTATAAATATCTATCTTACCATCTTGAGTATAGGCGATGATGCCAATATTGATGTGTTGAACGACGGTCTGGAGATAATTGAAATGTTCTTCTTTTTCGGCCCTGTATTTGCGGAATTCCTCAACCACCTGGTTAAATTCAATATTCAGGTTTTCAAAGGATTTTCCCAATCCGGGATCGGAGAATGTACGAGAAAAATCAGCATGCCTGATACTTTGCAGGAACTGCGATAGTTTGCGATTGGTTCGTTCCGCGTATCTTATCAAAAGTACCACCTGCAAGACAATCAGGACCCCGAGAATGATGGCGCTGACATTGTATTTTTCCATATCCAATAACAGGAAAAATAAAAAAAGGGAGAAGGCCAGGAGGAGTGTCCGGGCAATGATCACAAAACTAAATTTCTTATAGATCATATTTTTCAATTCTTCTGTATAAAGATGCCCGGGTAAGGCCTAACTCTTTGGCTGCTTTACTGATATTTCCACCATGTTTATCCACTACTTTCCGGATCAGAATTTTTTCAGTTTCACGGATATTGAGATTCGAAGCTTCAAACTCCTGAGGTCTTTCATCTTCCGATTGTGCCAAAAAGAAATCATGTGGTTGAAGTACAGTCGAATCGCTCATGATCACGGCTCGTTCAACAGCGTGTTGCAATTCCCTGATGTTACCTGGCCAATGGTGTTTTTTCAGGCGGGCCATGGTAGCTTCATTTACTCTTTTCATCGGGATCTTATACTTTTTGCAATAAATTTCCAGGAAATGGTCGACCAGGAAAGGAATATCTTCCAGCCTTTCTTTAAGTGGCGGAACATGTATTTCAACAGTGTTTATCCTGTATAAAAGGTCCTGCCGGAACTTGTTTTCATTGACCATCTGGTATAAGGGCATATTGGTGGCACAGATCAGCCTCACGTCAATGGGGATCTCTTTGTTGGTGCCAAGCCTGACCACAGTCCTGTTTTGCAATACACTCAATAGTTTTGATTGCAGGCTGAGTGAAAGATTCCCGATCTCATCCAGGAAAACAGTTCCCTTACTGGCTGCCTCGAACCGGCCCGCACGATCCTCTTTGGCATCGGTAAAAGCCCCTTTTTTAAATCCGAAGAGCTCGCTCTCAAACAAAGTTTCAGTAATGGCCCCGAGGTCAACACTGATAAAGACCTCATCTTTCCTCTGAGAAGCTTTGTGAACAGCCCGGGCGACCAACTCTTTTCCAGTTCCGTTCTCACCCAGTATCAGTACATTGGCATCAGTAGCAGCCACTTTGTTCGCAGTAGCTATAACATTTTCCATAGCAGGTGATTTCCCGATCATATTGGAATATGCCTGGTTCTGATCTGCCAGCATGACTCTCTGCTTGTTGCGCAAGTCCTGCAGTTCAACTTTCGACTTGCGTAATTGAAGTGTGGTATTGATGGTTGCCAGAAGCTTTTTGTTTTCCCAGGGCTTCAGCAGAAAATTGGTAGCTCCTTCCTTGATCCCCTGCACCGCAAGTTCAATATCGCCATAACCTGTGATCAGAATAACTACTGTGGAAGGATCGATCTCAAGGATTTTGTTCAGCCAGTGAAACCCTTCCTTGCCACTGGTGGCCTCGGGAGCAAAATTCATATCCAGCAAAACAAGGTCATAACTCTCATGGGTTAAAAGAACAGGTATGTTTTCCGGGTTCTCTTCAGTATGAACAACCTGTAGATGCTGTTTCAGAAATAACCTGGCAGCCAGTAAGACATCCTGGTCATCATCCACGATCAGGATCTTTGCATTTATTTTTTCCATCTTCAGGAGAATATAGTTTTTGATTGTAACGGAAATGTAAAAGTAAATATTATATGTTCGTATTTGTACATAAACTGAACGATTATGAACACCAAAGATTGCATAAGTCAGTATATAGTAGTGTAATATTCAACAATTCAACGTATTAGTATTAATGGCACAGAATTAGCAACCAAAAGCATACCAAAAAGCAAGATATTTATGGACAGGATCATTGAGAAGAAAAAATGGACGGTAACAAAGATATTGAAGATAGCAGCAATAACAGTTTTCTCTTTTTTCATTATCTATTTGCTCTTTTTCAGGGATAAAACCAGCAGGCTTTTTGTCAACAAAGATCAGATCTCCATTGTCTTTGTCAAGGCGGGGAAATTCCAGGAATTTATTCCTGTGGATGGAGTGATATTTCCTTTGACGACAATTTATATTGATGCGGTGATGGGTGGTACGGTCGAAGAGATATATGTTGAGGATGGCGTCATGCTGGATCAGGGCGACAGTATCATGAAACTGGTAAACGCCAATATGGAGTTGAATTATATGGACCAGGAAACCCGTATGTATGATGCCATTAATAACCTTCAGAATTCCCGGATAGCGCTTGAACAGAATAAGTTTTTAAGACAGAAGGAAATTGTAAATCTGTTGTACCAGATCGATCAGGCAGAAAAGGATTTTGAACGTAAAAAAATACTTTACAGGGATAGTATAATTACTGTCAAGGAATTTGAGGATGTCAGCAGGGATTATGAGTTTACTGTCAGGCAAATGAATATTTCGATTCAACTGCAACGGTTGGATTCGGTTTCTGCAGAAGAGCAGAAAAAGCAGATCAACGCATCCATAACACGTATGCGTAATAACCTGAAACTCTTACGGAGAAACATGGAAAAACTATTGGTAAGAGCTCCTGCAAAAGGGCAGTTGTCTTCATTCAATAGTGAGATCGGGCAGACAAAAGGGGCCGGTGAACGGCTCGGGCAGATCGATATGCAAGGTGGGTTTAAATTAAGGGCAGATATTGATGAAAGGTATGTATCGAGAGCACATATCGGCCAGGAAGCAGAATTTGATTTTTCCGGAAAAACCTTTCACCTGTACATTAATAAGATTTACACAGAAGTCAGAAGAGGTTCATTTCAGGTAGATTTGTTGTTTTCGGATGAACCTCCAAAGGGTATCAGAAGAGGGCAAACCTTGCAACTGCGATTGATGTTCAGCAGTGTTACCGATGCAGTCATTGTGAAAAGAGGAGGCTTCTTCCAGCAGACGGGAGGAAAATGGATTTATATGGTGGATCCGGGAGGGGGATTTGCTGTGAAAAGAGATATCAGGATAGGGCGCCAGAATACTAAATATTATGAGGTACTGGATGGACTAAAACAGGGAGATCAGGTGATCGTGTCGTCATATGATGCTTTTGGAGATAAGGATAAGCTCATCTTTAAATAAATTAAACACCTGCTGGTGATGCTGCTCAACTCTTTTAAAATCGCTTTTCGTAACCTGTTCCGGTACAAAACCTATACTTTGATAAACATTGCCGGCCTGACAGTAGGAATAGGTTCTTTTATTATAATATTCCTGTTTGTTCAATATGAGCTCGGTTTTGATCGCCAGCATCAGAATTACCATAACATTTACAGGATCCATAATACACTAAACCTTACCGAAGGAGGGTATACCTATCCAACCTGTACTTCCATTTTGCCTGTAAAGGCGGCAGCAGAGGTTCCCGGAGTTGAACAATATGTAAGGCTTCTAAAAGCCGGAATAGGATTTGATAACCAGGCGGTTATTAAGATCGACAAAAAGTCTTTTAAAGAATCGAAAATCTTTTTTGCAGATTCAACCCTATTCGAAATCTTTTCATTCAAATTACTTGACGGAGCACCCGAAAAAGTGCTGGCCTGGCCAAATACTGTTGTACTGACAAAGTCAACCGCTTACAAGTATTTTGGAGATGAAAATCCCATTGGCAAGGTAATAACTTTGACAGGCCGGCAAGAACTGGATTTTAAAGTTACCGGTATTGCTGAGGATGTGCCCTCTGACAGCCATATTCACTTTGACATACTGCTTTCCATGTCTACCATTAGAAATATTGAGGGAGTGGAGAACTTTCTTAATACCTGGGAGAATGATGGCTTTTATTCGTATCTCTTGCTGAAGGCCGGCGCCAATCCTAATGAAGTTGATAAAGTGCTGGAGCATTTATGCCTGACCTATGGGCCTGAGGAGAGGTTAAAATTTTTAAATCCGGATCTTTTTCCACTCAAAAAGATACATCTCTATTCAAACCTTAGAAATGAGATTGAACCGAACGGGAATATCCAGCAGATCTATATTTTTATCATTATAGCCATTTTTATTATCATTATCGCCTCCATCAATTACATTAATCTTTCCACATCCATCGCTGCCAGGAGATCGCTTGAAGTAGGTATTAGAAAAGTATTTGGCGCAGCGAGGGGGCAGCTTATAAGACAATACCTGAGTGAATCGCTGATACTGGCCGTTATTTCTGCCATCCTGGCTCCTGTAATGGTGGAAATATTCCTCCCCTATTTTAATCAGATCACTAACAGGGAACTGCACTTTGTATTTTTTGAGAACCTGCCATTGATCCTCACATTGGCGGGGATCATCCTGTTTATTGGGATACTTTCAGGCAGTTATCCTGCCTTTGTACTGTCATCATTCAGGCCTGTTGAGGTTCTTAAAGGACATTTCGAGAAAGGCAAAAATATTTCCGAACCATTCAGAAAAACGCTTGTCATATTCCAGTTTGCTATTTCAATAATACTGATCATCGGGGCCTGGACCATCTATCAACAGATCATCTACCTGAACAACAAACCCCTTGGATTTCAAAAAGAAAACCTGGTGATCATCCGGAATTCAAATAATACCCTGACACCAAAACTGGAAGTATTCAAGACCGGGTTATTACAAAACCCGGCAATTCAGCATGTAGGCGCCTCGTTCAGTGTGCCGGGAGGACTACGCCCGATCATCCTTGCCTATTCTGATCAGATCCCGGATGGGGAAGCTATGAATCTTGCAGGAATCAATATCGACTTTGACTATTTAAAAACACTTGGGATAAAAATAATTGAAGGAAGAAACTTCGATCCGCTGATGAAAACGGATTCGAATCATGCGGTAATTTTAAATAAACGGGGAGTCATGGAACTCCGGATAGAAGATAATCCGGTCGGCCAGACCATCGAAATGATACTGGGCAACGATACCGTAAGAAAGAAGGTCATCGGCATTGTCGAAGACATTAATTTTGAACCACTCTACAGGCCAACTGAGGGGGCCTTTTTTGCTCCTTTCTTTCCATTTTATACATACATTTTTGTTCGGATTGACGGAAAAAACAAGAGAGAAACCCTGGCTTTCCTGGAAGATAAATGGGCTGAATTTGTTCCGTCTGAACCGTTTGAATATAGCTTTCTAAAAGATGATCTGAATAGCTTATATAGGCAAGAAGAGAAGTTGGGAAGGATCATCTTATACTTATCGGTTCTTGCCATTTTTATTGCCGTGCTTGGTTTATACGGACTCTCATCATACGCCATCATTCAGCGTTCCAGGGAGATCGGTATAAGAAAAGTGCTGGGAGCCAGTGTGTCTAATATCTTGTTCCTGTTTTCAGGAAAATATCTGAGAATGATCATGATAGCCAATGTTATTGCCTGGCCGGTCGCTTATTTGGCACTCGATAACTGGCTTAATAACTTTATATTTCATACCAGGATCAATTTTACTGTCTTTTTGATAACGGCTCTCCTCGTTACATTACTTGCTCTTTTAACAGTCCTTATGAAAATCATACAACTTACCCGGATCAATCCTGTAGCATCACTAAAACATGAATAAGAAAGGAGAAATAAAATGAGAGAAATAGTAGTCCTAATACCAGATATCGAGGTTGAACAGAACGTTGAAATAGAAGTCAGGATCAACGGCCGGAAAAGAACTATTCAATATAAAGTGGAACTCCTGAGTTTTGAGGAAAAAGGAGCTCCTGCAATAGACAAGATAACGGTTTTGAAACATAAAATTGCTGAATATGAGAAAGACTGGGAACTTGTGGAGATCGGAGCCCCGGATATTCACAATAAGATCCCGCTTATGTTTAGGAAAAAACGCGCTGACTCCTTAGTGTAACTCTGGGTAACAGCTTATAATTTAAAATTTATAATTTAAAACTTAAAATTAAATTGTTCATCCACTACGTAAAAATATTACTGCGCAATCTGTATAAGAAAAAGATATATTCTTTCGTCAACATGACAGGTCTGGCCATAGGCATAGCCAGTTTTATTCTGATCATGCTTTTCGTGGTTGATGAGTTGGGATATGACAGGCACCACAGCAGGGCCGACAGGATTTACAGATTGTGTATGGTATATGATTTCGGAGGTGTCGGTGAAAATTCTGCCAGCCAGCCTTTTCCTGTGGCATTTACGCTGAAAGATGAGTATCCGGATATGGTTCAGAATATTGTAAGGATTTTTAATTTTCAGTCGACAAGGAATTTTATTGAATATGGAGACCTGAAGTTCATTGAAAAGAGGTTCTTTTTTGCAGATTCTACTTTTTTTGAAATTTTTGATCATGAATTTATAGCCGGTAACGCAAAAACTGCTCTTGATGAACCCAATTCAGTTGTTATCACCGAATCGATAGCAGGCAAATATTTCAGAGATGAGGACCCCCTGGGCAAGATCATTGATTTTGAATCCGGTTTGCACTTAAAAGTTACCGGTATTATAAAGGATGTTCCGGAGCAATCGCATTTTATTTTCGATTTTATTGGATCGATGGGTTCAGTGAAGAATATGTTTCGTGGGAGACTACCGGATACATGGGTATGGAATCCCTGTTGGACTTACTTGTTGTTATCTGAAGGCGCTTCTGTCGAACAACTGGAATTGCAGTTACCGGAATTCACGGAGAAGTTTTTTTTCGATGCTCAAAAAGAAAGTATCACACTCTATACACAGCCACTTACAGACATTCATTTGAGGTCGAAACTGGATTACGAAATACAGCCGAACAGCAATATTACTTACATAGGAATACTGATCATTATCGCTGTTTTCATCCTGATCA
The DNA here is from genome assembly GCA_030638325.1 of Bacteroidales bacterium. Taxonomy (GTDB): domain Bacteria; phylum Bacteroidota; class Bacteroidia; order Bacteroidales; family JAGOPY01; genus DAOWEV01. The sequence continues at coordinate 16,802 of DAOWEV010000048.1, read as the reverse complement.
TCGCCTCCATTAATTTCATGAACCTGGCAACGGCTACTTCCGGTACAAGGGCTCGTGAAATAGGCATTCGTAAAGTAACAGGGGCTTACCGTTCACAACTGATCGGGCAGTTTTTGGGGGAGTCATTGTTCTTAACCTTGATTTCCATGATCCTGGCATTTATCCTGGTGGAGATTGTGATGCCCGTATTCAATGGTTTTACAGGAAAGGATCTTGAGATAAACAGTCTTTTCACTTTACCAAACTTTTTTTTGGTGTTGATCTTATGGCTTGTTGTGGGCATTTTTTCAGGCCTTTATCCGGCATTTTTCCTGTCGGCATTCAAGCCCATCTCCGTATTGAGAGGAATGATAGGGAGTGAGGTCCGTCGTGGAACAGGCAGAAAGATTTTGGTAGTGTTTCAATTTACAGTAACCATTGCCCTGTTGGTTGGCACACTTGTTATTTTCAGCCAGCTAAAATATGTTGGAAATACAGACCTGGGATTTAATAAGGATAATATAGTGCTTTTACCTGTTAACAGAACCGCAATGGCTGACTTAGAGGTATATACCTCTTTCAAGAATGAACTTTTACAGAATCCGGATATTCTGAGTGTTACAGCTATGGACGATATCATCGGGGCTGCCCATAATACTCATGAATTCCGGCCCGAAGGAGTTCCGGAGGATGAATGGCACTTTTTCCCTGCCCTGGTGATCAGACATGATTTTGTAAAAACCTTTGAAATAGAAATAGTGTCCGGAAGAGATTATTCAGAAGATTTTAAAACTGATGCCGCCAACAGCGTGCTGATCAACGAAGCCATGGTAAAACACCTGGGATGGAGGAGTAACCTGGATGCGCTTGGCAGGAAATTCAGATCACTCGCGGGAGATGAACGGGTTATTGGGGTCTTCAAAGATTTTCATGCTACCTCATTGCATGAGGCATCCGGCCCATTTGTTCTGAATATTAAAGAAAGACCAATTGAGATACGTTATTTCATCAGATATGTTGCCATAAAGATTGGTCATGGAGATCCCGGAAAGACGCTGGCGTTTATCAGGCAGAAATGGAATGACTTTGAAGATGTAAGGCCTTTTGACTATTCTTTTTTGGATGATGAACTATCAGGCCTTTACGAAGATGAAAAAAACCTCGGTATGTTATCCCTGGTATTTACCCTTATTATTATGTTTATTGCTGCTTTGGGATTATTCGGACTGGCTTCTTTCATGGCGGAAAAACGTACCAAAGAGATCAGTATAAGAAAAGTGATGGGGGCTTCGATAATACATATTTTCATGCTGCTTTCTGGAGAATTTGTGAAATTGATACTGATCGCCACTTTTATTGCCTGGCCACTCTCTTATTTTCTGATAGATGAGTTTTTCCTGAACCAGTTTTATCAGAGGGTACCATTAAATGTGTGGATATTTATTATGTCGGGTTTGTTTGCCTTGATCATCGCATTGATAATCACCTCTTACAGGGCAATTACGGCATCCCATACAAACCCGGCCGAGTCGCTCAAATATGAATAAACCAGTAAAATATTTTAAACAGTTTCTTAAACTCTGAACTTTAAACTTTAAAAAAGCACAACCAGTAAGCAACATGCTCAGAAAGCTTATCATATTGACCATCATGTTACTAACGACCTTATCGGCTCAGTTACAAACCCGTATCTATACTTCTGTGAGGCTGGAAGGAGAGCCTCCGGATATTGATGGCGTAATCTCCGAGTCGGTATGGGCTCTGGCCGAATGGGGAGGAGAGTTTACACAGCGTGATCCTTACGAAGGTGAAAGCCCCTCACAGGAAACAGCCTTTAAGATATTGTTTGATGATGATCATCTTTATGTTGCTATCAGAGCCTATGATACCGCTCCGGATAGTATTGAAAAACGGCTCACCCGGCGTGATGATATTGAGGGAGACTGGGTAGCTATCGCCATTGATAGTTACTTTGACCGGCGTACATCCTTTAACTTTGCCGTGAGTGCTGCCGGTGTAAAAATGGACCTGCGTATAACCAATGACGATGAAATGGACTTCAGCTGGGATCCTGTCTGGTATGTTAAAGTTACATCGGATGCCGAAGGGTGGGTGGCTGAAATGAAAATACCTTTGACGCAATTGAGGTTTGCCGATGAAAAGGATCATGTATGGGGTTTGCAGGTCTCGAGATCCCTTTTCAGAAAAGAAGAATACTCGATCTGGCAGTTTATTCCGGTCGAAGCGTCCGGGTGGGTGAGCCTTTTTGGTGACCTGAACGGAATCCGGGATATCAACCCTAAAAAAGAGATCGAATTGATCCCTTATGTGATGGGCAATGTCAGGAGCTATGAAAAAGAGGAAGGAAACCCGTTTGCGACCGGAAGAGATTTTGGATATTCTGCCGGGCTGGATGGCAAAATTGCTGTCACCAACGATTTAACCCTGAACTTTGCCATCAATCCTGATTTCGGCCAGGTAGAAGCTGATCCTTCGGAAGTAAACCTGACCGCATTCGAAACCTTTTTTGAAGAGAGACGGCCGTTTTTTATTGAAGGCAGTAATATTTATGATTATCCACTTACAGGCGGTAATGGACAGTTGTCAAGTGATAATTTGTTTTATTCCAGGAGAATAGGCCGCCAGCCACATCATTATCCCGATGATGAAAATGGAGAGTATATAAAACAACCTGAGTACACGACTATTCTCGGGGCTTTTAAGTTATCCGGTAAAACACGTAATGGCTGGTCTGTAGGTATACTTGAAAGTATGACATCCAGGGAGCAGGCAATCATTGATCTGAATGGTGAAAGAAGTAAAGAAACAGTAGAACCGCTCACCAATTATTTCAATACCAGGCTGCAAAAGGATTTCAAGAAAGGGAAAACCATTGTCGGAGGCATGTTTACCGCTACAAACCGCATGATAGCCGATAGCTCGGTTGATTTTCTCCCCCGTTCAGCTTATACGGGAGGACTCGACTTCACAAATTTCTGGAGAGATAAAAACTACTATCTCAGTGTTACTTCGGTCTTCAGTCGTGTAGCAGGGAGCAAAGAATCTATTACAGAGCTTCAGGAGTCTTCTCGGCGGTATTATCAAAGACCTGATGCCCCTCATTTAAAATTAGACACCAATCGCACAACACTGTTTGGTAATGGGGGCACCATCGAGGGTGGCAAGATCGGGGGAGGGCACTGGCGGTTTGGGGGTTGGTTCTCATGGAGGACGCCTGGCCTGGAACTCAATGATATGGGCTATTTACGACAAGCAGATATGATCCAGCAAGTGTTATGGGGTGGCTACAGGATATGGGAGCCATTCAGTATCTTCCGCAGCCTGAACATCAATTTCAATCAATATTCCGGATGGGATTTTTCTGTCATGAACCTGTATAATGGAGGGAATATCAATACCAATATGCAATTTAAAAATTACTGGTACTTCGGAACAGGCTTTAACATTAGTGCAAAATCGGTAAGCAGGTCAGAACTCCGGGGCGGGCCTGCCATATGGTTCCCGGGGAATTCAGGAACCTGGTTCTTCATTGAAACGGATGAAAGAAAAAAGCTGGTCTTTGATTTTTCTGCACATTTTAACTGGGGAGGCCAGCATAGCTACAGGGGGGGTGGAGTTTATCCTGAATTATCATGGAGGCCACTAAAATCCTTACAGGTATCCCTGGAACCGGGCTATCAAAAAGCATACAGGACTATACAGTACGTGACAACTGAAGAATACGACGGTGAAGACAGGTATATGCTGGCTCGCCTCGATCAAGAGATGATCAGCGCCGATTTCAGGATCAACCTGAGCATCACACCTGACCTGTCCATACAGTTCTGGGGGCAGCCTTTCATATTTGCCGGTAATTACTCGGAATATAAGCGTATCACTGATCCCATGGCTGATCAATTCAGCGATCAGTATCATGTATTTACCGAAAGCGAGATTTCCTATAATGAACCGGATAATACCTATGAAATTGATGAAAACCAGGATGGCACTACCAATTATAGCTTTGAGAACCCGGACTTCAAATTTTATGAATTCAGGTCGAACCTGGTTCTCAGGTGGGAATACATCCCCGGTTCAACGATTTTTGTTGTCTGGTCGCAGGGAAGAGAGGGAGACAAATCAACGGGCAACTTCAACCTCGGTGAAGACTTTGACTATCTTTTTAAGACCAGGCCCCAGGATGTGTTTTTGATAAAGGTGTCGTACCGGTTGAGCTTCTGAGCACAAAAGAATTAGGAATTAGGAATTAGGAATTAAGAATTAGAATTAGAGATAATACTAACAATATGCAACATGCAACCTGCAACATGCAACAGTTAATTAATTCCCATCAATGGTGGTTTTAATTCGATACTTATTTTGAAATTACATAGTAACTTAAGTGAACAAACAACGTCAAATAACTATAAATCTAAAAGCTATGATTAAAACAGTTGAATTAACCAAGATCTTCCGCACCGATGAGGTGGAAACAACGGCTTTGAACAAAGTTTCTTTTAAGATAAAACAAGGAGAGTTTGTAGCCATCATGGGGCCATCTGGTTGTGGGAAATCAACCTTGCTGAACATTCTGGGATTGTTGGATAACCCATCTGAGGGAAGGTATTATTTTTTGGATACGGAAGTGTCCAGCCATTCGGAAAGGCAAAGAGCCAAATTGAGAAAAGAAAACATTGGCTTTGTTTTTCAAAACTTTAACCTGATCGATGAGCTTACCGTTTTTGAAAATGTGGAACTACCATTGATCTATCTCAGAACGCCTGCTTCAGAGCGGAAAAGAAGGGTTAACGAGGTACTTGAACAGATGCAGATCTTACACAGGAAAAAACACTTCCCCTTACAGCTTTCCGGAGGCCAGCAGCAAAGGGTAGCTGTTGCCAGGGCTGTGATCGCAAAACCCAAGCTGATCCTGGCCGATGAGCCGACAGGAAACCTGGATTCAGTTCATGGTGAAGAGGTGATGGCTATGCTTGAAGCCCTGAACCAGCAAGGTACTACCCTGGTCATTGTAACCCACTCCCAGCGGGATGCCGAATATAGCCAGCGAATCGTTAGGCTGTACGATGGGCAGATCATTACGGAAAATATTAAAGAGAGCGTTAAGTAGGGAAGCTGAAAGAAGCAGTCTTCAGTATGCCGTTTGCCGTTAACAAATAGTAAAATTCATACTGCGGGTGTATCAGGAAATCAGCAACCAGTAACCATTAATAATTCGCCTTATGTTCAAAAACTATATCATCAGCGCCCTGCGAAACATCAGCCGCAATAAGTTTTATGCAGCCTTGAATATCATCGGGCTTTCCGTTGGAATTGCAGCCTTCATCTTCATTTTTCTCTTTCTCAGAGATGAACTGACTTACGATAAACAAAACCTGAAATATAAACGTATCCACCGGCTGGAATCCAATTTCAATATCGCCGGTAAATACGAAAAGTTTGCTATCGTACCGGTTCCCATGGCTTATGCCTTTAAGCTTGAATTCCCGGAGGTAGAGACTTTTGTCAGGCTACAGGGAGCGGGCAATTCGCTCATGAAGTATGAAGACAAGGAATATTATGAAGAAAACATCTTTTTTACAGATTCTACAATTTTTGAAGTCTTTACACATAAATTCATTTATGGAGCCCCCGAACAGGCATTGACCGAGCCCAAAACTATCGTATTGACAGAAAGGCTCGCTCAAAAATACTTTGGTGACATCAACCCGCTTGGCGAATTAATAACATCAGGTAGTGGGCGTAGTTATAAAGTTACAGCGGTCATCGCCAACCTGCCTGACAACACTCACCTGAAATATGATGCCCTGATCTCCAATGCCACAATAGAGGAAGAGATAGGCTCAGAAGAGTTTAACAGCGTGGAGCCCGGAGCATTCTGGAACATTGGCCTATATGCTTATATCCTGCTGCATGAAAATTCAGATATTTCCGCAATCCATGACCGATTCCCTTCTTTTTATGAGAAATACATGAAACCGTTAGGGGATCAGATAAACGCAAGCTTTGACCTGCTGACAACACCCCTCGCTGAAACACATTACAGTTCCGGCCTCGGGGCAGAGCAGCCTACCGGCAATATGGCGTATATATATATATTTTCAGCCGTAGCGATTTTCATCCTGCTGATCGCTGCCATCAATTATATGAATATGGCTACGGCGAGGTCGGCAAACCGGGCCCGGGAAGTAGGTTTGCGTAAAGTGGTCGGGGCATACAGATCACAACTGATCAGGCAGTTCCTTGGTGAATCGGTACTGCTGGCTGTTATGGCTTTGATCATAGCCATTGTTGTGGTTTATATCCTGCTCCCTGATTTCAATACATTATCCGGAAAATCTCTCAGTTTTGATATCTGGAGTGATCCTTCCCTGCTGGCCATAATAATTCTAATGACGGGTTTCATTGGTGTTATATCAGGTAGTTATCCGGCCTTTTTCCTGTCCTCATTCAGGCCGATCGTAGTGCTCAGAGGCACCGTTACAAAATCCGGGAAAAAGAGCGGGATCATGAGGAAAGCCCTGGTGGTACTCCAGTTTTTTATCGCAATCGTAATGATCATAGCAACCATCGTGGTTTCAGATCAGCTAAGCTATATGAAAAACAAAGATCTGGGCTTCGATAAAGAAAACCTTATCGTATTGGAATTGCAGGATTCAACATTCAGAAGTAAAGTAGAGACTTTTAAAGAGGAACTCATACAGAATCCCAATATAGCCGGTGTTTCAAATTCTACAGGAATACCCGGAAACATTAACTGGATCCAGGTAATGTATGTCGAAAAAGAAGACAAGATGACGGAGGGTGCATTGATCCTGGCACAGGTGGATTACGATTACATCGATGTGATGGGCATGGAAATCGTTACAGGCCGCAACTTTGATGAGAAAATGGGAACCGATGATACAGCGGCGGTAATCATCAATGAAGCCGGCGTAAAAGTGTTAAGCTGGAAAGACGATCCTATTGGAAAAAAGATCGGTTACAATATTGACCTGGAGGGAAACATCGGAAGACCAATGAAAGTGATAGGGGTGGTTAAGGACTTTCATTTCACTTCCCTGCATAACAGGATTGAGCCAATGATCCTCTTCATTTCACAGGTTCCCAGATTTTATTTATCGATTCGGATCAATGAGGAAAATAAAATGCAAACCCTCGGCTTCATTGAAGAAAAATGGAATGATTTTGGGGCCAAAAGACCTTTTGACTATCAATACTTAGAGCAAAGCATGGATGAAATGTACCAGGCAGAAGAGAAACAAGGCCTTATTTTCCGTATTGCCACCATCCTGACCATTTTCATTGCCTTGCTTGGACTGTTGGGGCTGTCTTCCTTTATTGCTGAGCAGCGTACCAAAGAAATAGGGATCCGGAAAATACTTGGCGCATCCGTAGAAAGTATCCTGCAATTGCTTTCCAGAGAGTTTGTGGTACTGATCCTGATCGCTTTTGTTATTGCTGTCCCTGTCGCCTGGTGGCGCCTTGACATCTGGATCAATGACAGCTTTATCTATCACGACATCATCCATTGGACCTCATTTATCCTGGCCGGAATAATTGCCATCCTGATAGGTTTGTTGTCTATCAGTTACCACATCCTGCGGGTAGCTTCCAGAAATCCGGTAGATGCCATAAAGTATGAATGATAACGAAGTTTTATATAATAACTAACTCCGTCCTTTAGGGCGGAGAAAAAATAAGAATAATAACCGGGCCTTAGCCCAAAATTTAAAATTCTGACTAAATCAGGTTTTTCGCTTTCTATTGATAAAATTCCGTGAAATGGTGATCAGGATCAGGAGCGCGCTTACGTAGCCACAGACCCTGGCAATATAATCACCGTATCTCACATAAAAAGTGATCTTGTCGTTGGCATTGATCTCCTGCCGGATCACTGCAGGCACCCAGTACTGCGTCATCTGAAAGGCTTCTCCACGCTGATTGATAAAGGCAGAGATGCCGGTATTGGCCGACCGGGCAACGCTTCTCCTGCTTTCAATGGCCCTCATCTGAGAGAAAGTGAAATGCTGCCGGTGGCCGGGTGTATTGCCCCACCAGCCGTCGTTGGTGATCACAAAAATGAGATGGGCTCCATTCCTGATGTACCCTGCCATGTATTCCCCGAACACTGTTTCATAACAGATAACAGGAGCTGTCTTCAGGTGGTCCTGCTCCCTCGTAAACACTTTCCTTTCCTTATCCACACCAAGGCTTCCGACATGGCCCCCAAGGTCTATGGCAAATCTTTCAAGCGGTTTGAAAAGTTCCGGAAAGGGCATCTTCTCGACAGCCGGGGTCAGTTTCGATTTGTGGTATATCTGCAGATCCCCGGATGCATCGATACAAAAGGCAGTATTATAGGCATCATAATAAATATTTGTATCACTGAACTTCCGGGCGGTGGCAGAAGGCTTCTCGTCTTCCGCATATTCCCTTGCTGTAGAAGCTCCAATGACGATCTGCAGGCCCGGATATTGCCTGGAAAATGCCTTTACCTTGTTCAAACCAAAAGAATAATCCAGTTGGTGTTCCCAGATCTTCCCCGGTATGGCAGATTCAGGACTGACAATAAATGTTACATTCGAATCCAGCTTTTCTGAGGCAAGATCCAGATTTTTTTCGATAATCGTCAATACCGGGAGCGTATATTGCTCGGTATATGGATCAATGTTGGGCTGCACCACGATCACATCCACAGGATTGTACTTTTCTTCGTATCGATTAAAGATAATCAGGGAAATAATAAGCGGTATAATGAACAACAGCACACCTCCCAGTCCGTTAAACAAGATTTTTCTATTTGTAAAACATCCTGAGAACATCCCTTTTAATGCTTTGTATAACAGTATGTTTACTGATAAGATCCAGAATGTTCCGCCGAATATGCCGGTATATTCATACCACTGTATCCATTTAATGTAGCCTGCCAGCCCGTTACCGAGACTCAGCCAGGGCCAGGTGCCGTCCCAGTTGTGATGAAAGTATTCAAAAGTGATCCAATAGAATACGAGTATAAAGAAACCCTGACCGTGAGAAAGCTGTTTTCTGCTGATATGATAAGCATGAAAAACGAGTGACATGAACATGGTATTCAGGATAAATGCCAGGATGGCCCCAACCATGGAAGAATTCCATATCCACCAGGTAGTCAGGATGTTCCAGGTGAAAAAGCCAGGATAGGTATAAAGAAAAACACTGACCCGGCCAAACTTCATACGGTTTTTCCGGATATGATCTTCAATGAAAAGAAAGGGAATAAAACCCAAAAACAACAGCCCCGGAAATCCATTCACCGGCCATCCCAGGCTGAGGATCACTCCGCCAAGTATGGAAAGCAATATGAGATAGAATTTCTTCATAAGGGCCGGATGCAAAGATATTCAAATCTTTTCTTCCAGTTTCTTCATATACTCTTCCTGTATGGCCTTCGTCACAGGCTCATACTTATAAAACTCCATGGAAAAGTTAGCCCTTCCGCTGGAAAGGTTTCTCAAGCGGGTAGCATATCCGAACATTTCCATAAGGGGAACAAAACCGTTCAGTTTCAGGGACCCCTTTCTATACCTCCGCATCGACTCGATTTTCCCCCGCCGCTTGTTAAGGTCTCCCGCGAGGTTTCCAATATAATCGTCAGGGGTGTTGATCTCGATCTTCATGATGGGCTCCAGGAGAATTGGATTGGCTTTCAGAAATCCTTTTCTAAAGCATATGGAGGCACAGGTCTGGAATGCCCTGTCGGAGGAGTCCACAGGATGGTGGTTCCCGTCAAGCAGCACCACTTTCACATCCACGATGGGAAATCCGGCCAAAATACCTTTATTCATCGTTTTTTGAATACCTTTATTAACCGATGGGATAAATTCGGCAGGGATATTCCCTCCCTTGATCTTGTCAACGAACTCGTACCCGTTGCCGGCATTAGGTTCAATACGCATTACCGTATGGGCAAACTGGCCTTTGCCGCCTGTCTGCTTGGTGTGTTTATAATCGCTTTTGATTTCGGTCGTAATGGTTTCCCGGAGAGCAACTGCAGGTTCACCGATTTCCACTTCAACCTGAAACTCATGCTTCAGCCTGTCTATAATGATCTCAAGATGCAGCTCGCCCATCCCTGAAACTATTGTTTCATTAGTCTCTTCATCAAAGCGGACATTGAAAGATGGGTCTTCATTTGAAAGTTTATGCAGGGACTCTCCAAGTTTTGTCTGATCCTTCCGTTTGGCAGGTAAAACTTTAAGTTCGATAACCGTTGGTGGAATATGTATCGACTCCAGGTACAGTTTATGATCTTTATCGCATAAGGTATCGCCGGTTTTCGTGTACTTCATACCGATCAGGGCCACAATATCACCCGGTCCCGCTTCATTGATCTCGTCCCTGTCCTTAGCACGGATCCTGAATATCCTTCCTGCCCGCTCGTTTCTGTTTTTTGTGGAGTTTAATATCTGCATCCCGCTTTTGAGGGTGCCGGAAAATATCCGGATAAAGGTTTGCTGGCCCACGAAAGGATCATGGATCAACTTAAAGGCCAGGGCAGAAAACGGGTCTTTATGAGAGGGGTTCCGGGTATGCGATTTTTCCGGATCATCTACATCCATTCCAACCACAGCGCCAATATCGAGAGGAGATGGCATGTAGTCGACAATGGCATCAAGAAGGAGCTGGATGCCCTTATTTTTGTATGCTGCGCCACAGAAAACAGGGGTGATCATCAACTTCAGGGTAGCCTCTCTGGTGGCTCTTTTCAACTGCCCGGCGGAAACTTCCCGGTCGTCAAGGAATAGCTCCATAATTTCATCATCATATTCGGCGATCTTTTCAACAAGCAATTCCCGTGCTTTTTCACATTTTTCTTTGTATTCAGAAGGAATTTCTATTTCCTGCCTTTCATAGTCATCAAAGGCATAAACTTTTCTTTCCAGGATGTCGATGACCCCCATGAAATCTTTTTCTGCTCCCATGGGGAGTTGGCAAGGGACCGCATTTGCATCTAAGTATTTATTCATCAGGGATACCACTTCATTAAAATCTGCGCCGTCACGATCCATTTTATTGATAAAGCCGATGCGGGGAACCCTGTACCGGTCTGCCTGGTTCCATACGGTTTCACTTTGAGGTTCTACACCTCCTACAGCGCAAAATACGGCAACCATGCCATCGATAACCCGCAGCGACCGCTCTACTTCAACGGTAAAATCAACATGTCCCGGGGTGTCGATGATGTTTATTTGGGTGTCATTCCAGATGCAGGATATGGCAGCCGAGGCGATGGTAATTCCCCGTTCCTGCTCCTGCTTCATGAAGTCCATGGTGGCCTGCCCGTCGTGTACCTCTCCCATTTTTCGGTTGATCCCGGTATAGAAGAGCATCCTTTCGGTTACAGTTGTTTTGCCCGCATCGATATGAGCGGCAATTCCAATATTTCTAAGTTTTGTTAATGGCATATGCTGTGCTTTTTTGTTGTAGGTTGCAAATTGCATGTTTCAGGTTATCATCTTAGAACCAGCAACTAATACAAAAAATCATTATAAGGATACCGTTTGACATGGATCTTCTTTACTTCATCGTAAAGTAACTGGCGAAACTCCGTGATATTCATCTTATCGGTTGCCGAGATGAAAATGGAAGGATAAGTGTCGTTGGCCATCCAGGTTTTTTGCCAGTCTTCTAAGCTGTAGTTTATTTTGGTGGCAGGTGTCAGGTCATCCGGATCTTTCTTTTCATAGGTATATGCATCGATCTTGTTAAATGCCAGGATGGTGGGTTTGTTATCAGCCTTAATATCGGTCAGCGTTTGATTCACAATTTTGATATGTTCTTCAAAATCCGGATGGGAGATATCCACGATATGGACCAGCATATCTGCTTCCCTGACTTCATCCATGGTAGACTTAAAAGATTCCACAAGGCTGTGGGGCAGCTTCCTGATAAACCCCACCGTGTCGGAGATCAGGAATGGTAAATTGTCGATAACCAGCTTCCTGACTGTAGTGTCGAGCGTGGCAAAAAGCTTGTTTTCGGCAAATACATTTGTCTTGCTAAGCAGGTTCATGACGGTGGATTTCCCGACATTCGTATAGCCCACCAGGGCCACCCTGATCATGGAGCCCCTGTTTTTACGCTGGATGGATTTTTGTTTATCGATCCGGATCAATTTGCGTTTGAGCAATGCAATGCGGTCGCGGATGATACGGCGGTCGGTTTCAATTTCAGTTTCCCCCGGGCCCCTCAGGCCGATCCCCCCTTTTTGTCTTTCAAGGTGCGTCCACATCCTGGTCAGCCTGGGGAGCAGGTATTCATATTGTGCCAGTTCAACCTGTGTCTTGGCATGGGCCGTGCGGGCCCTCCTGGCAAAGATATCGAGGATCAGGCTACTGCGGTCTAAGATCTTACAATTAAGCACTCTTTCGATGTTCCGTAGCTGGCTCAGGCTCAGATCATCATCAAAGACAGCGAGGTCAATATCATTTTCCTGCACATAAGAACGGATCTCTTCCAGCTTGCCCGAGCCTACAAAGGTCCTGGAGTCCGGTATCTCAACCCGCTGTACAAAACGCTGAGCGGTAATACCCCCGGCAGTATCCAACAGGAAAGCAAGCTCATCCAGATATTCCGCAACACGGGAGGCATCCTGTTTCCGGGTGATGAGGCCGATTAAAACGGCTTTTTCGGGTATTATAGCGGGGTCGATCATTGGTATTTCCGGTAACGATGTTTTTGCAAAGTTACGATTACAAACAGGATAATACCGATACGAATTAAAACATCGATAATATCAGAAAGTAATCTTTTGGATGCCATGATTCTTGAGTTAAAATTTCCTGAAACCGATGATCTCCCTAACTTCTTTCAGGGTCTTTCCGCCACTGGCACGAGCTTTTTCACTGCCCATTTTGGCTACCTTGTGAAGATATGCATTATCGGCGCTGATCTCCTCTATCTTTTGCCGGATCGGTTCCACGAATACGATGATGTCTTCAGCAAGCTGTTTTTTCATGTCGCCATACCTGATCTTACAGTTATTGTATTGTTCTTCAAAATAAGTAAAAGTATCAGGAGCAGACATGACACTCATAAGTGAAAAAAGATTTTCAACAGTTTCTGATTTGATCTGACCTGGCTCCGTAGGGCCGGCATCCGTAACGGCTCTCATGACTTTCTTCCGGATCACATCCGGGGCATCGGCCAGGAAAATAGCGTTTCCTTCACCCTCTGATTTTCCCATCTTCCCACTCCCGTCAAGGCCCGGTATTTTTACCAGATCGTTCCCAAAATTATAGGCCTGGGGCTCCGGAAAATAATCTGTTTTATATAAACGGTTAAACCGCCTGGCGAAGGTACGGCTCATTTCCAGGTGCTGTTCCTGGTCTTTCCCAACGGGTACCTTATGTGACTTGTGGATGAGAATGTCCGCTGCCATCAGTGTCGGGTAGGTCAGCAAGCCGGCATTTATATTCTCAGGTTGCTTACGGATCTTTTCCTTGAAAGAAGTGCATCTCTCGAGTTCCCCGATATAAGCGTTCATATTCAGCAACAGGTAAAGTTCTGCCGTTTCGGGCAGGTCGCTCTGTATGTATAAAGTCGATTTTTCAGGATCCAGGCCACAGGCCAGGTATTCGGAGAGTACCTGTTTTACATTTGCGTGTAAGTCTTCCGGGGTGGGATGGGTAGTCAGAGAATGATAATCAGCAATAAAGAAGAAACAATTGTTCTCATCCTGCATTTTTACAAAGTTCCTGAGGGCCCCGAAATAATTACCGAGGTGCAGGTTCCCTGTTGGTCGTATCCCGCTTAATACTGTTTCCATACCGTAAAAATAATTATTGTCACATTTTGATCTCGTCTTCATTATCATTGAAGAAATGATATTCAAGCAGGTGATTGGAGGCCAGGGGCTGCAGGTGTATCCATTTCTTGAATTTAGGATACCATTTCATCCGGATAGAAGGCCATCCTTTAGTAAGATATGCATAAAGGTATGGATGTAACGTGATCTTCAGATATTTTTCGTTTTGTTCCCTGAGTAAGTATCCGATATTATTCTCAATTTCATCCGATAAAAGAACACTTGGCTTGATCTTTCCGGAGCCTTTGCATACCGGACATTCCTCTACGACCTGAACATTCATTTCCGGCCTCACACGCTGGCGTGTGATCTGCACCAGGCCAAATTTGCTGGGTGGCAAGATGGTATGTCTTGCCCTGTCTTTGGCCATTTCCTCTTTTAGCTTTTGATAGAGAGCCCGCCGGTGTTTAGCCTCATACATATCAATAAAATCAATCACGATAATGCCCCCAATGTCACGGAGACGCAACTGCCTGGCAATCTCCACGGCAGATTCAAGGTTTACCTGAAGGGCGTTCTCTTCCTGGCTGTTGTCTTTGTTGATGCGGTGGCCACTGTTCACATCAATGACATGCAAAGCCTCGGTATGCTCAATAATCAGGTAAACGCCACTTTTAATGCTAACGGTCTTACCGAATGAATTCTTAATCTGTTTATCAACGCCAAAATATTCGAAAATGGGGGTGCGTCCTTTGTATAATTTTACGATGTCTTTTTTCTGCGGAGCTATCTGCAGGATATATTTTTTAAAATCCTCAGCCAGATTTGCATCATTGACATGAATATTATTGAACGATTCATTTAACAGATCCCTGAGCAGTGATGAAGTACGGTCAAGTTCACTGAGGATCTTTTTAGGCGGTCTGGCATGTGAGAGTTTCCGGGTGATTTCGGTCCATTTTTCAAGAAGATTCCTGAGATCAGCATCCAGGTCCGCTACCAGCTTTTCCTCTGCAACAGTCCTGATAATGACTCCGAAGTTGTTTGGCTTGATACTGCTTATCAGCCGCTTCAACCTGTTTCTTTCATCAAGGCTTTTTATCTTTTGAGAGATTGATACCTTGTTGGAAAAAGGCACCAGCACGAGGTAACGCCCGGCAAAAGATATCTCTGAAGAGATCCTGGGGCCTTTCGATGAAATAGGTTCTTTCTCTATCTGGACCAGAACCTGCTGGTTGGATCTCAGTATGTTGGTGATCTTACCTGTTTTATCAATATCCGGCTCAAGGTTGAATTTTTCGATCGGAAGCCTGGTAGCCTTACCTGAAACGTAAAGCTTTACAAACCGGTTTAACGATCTGACCTGTTGACCCAGGTCCAGAAAGTGTAAAAAGGCATCTTTTTCATACCCGACATCCACAAAAGCAGCATTCAGCCCGGGCATGATCTTCCTTACTTTTCCCAGGTAAACATCACCTACCTGGTATTTTTGATCATTTTTTTCATTGTGTAGCTCTACCAGATATTTATCCTCCAGCAAGGCTATTTCAACACCGCCGGAATTTGCATCAATTATTAATTCCCTGTTCACAATAATATATTTTATTCAGCCTTCATCAATTGAAAGCTTCAAAGCAGAACATTGGAAAATAAATATGAAGAAAAGGAACTTAATTGCATCAAACCGGGGTATGATGCAATTAAGTTTAAGTCAGCAAAATAACTTTTTAAGAAATGAATTATTTCTTCTTGTGCCTGTTTTTTCTCAAGCGTTTCTTTCGCTTGTGGGTCGCCATCTTGTGTCTCTTTCTCTTTTTCCCGCTAGGCATAATAATAATGTTTTATTAGATATTCAGGAATTACTTCGCTGCCACGTTGCTTTTAACGTTGTTAACAAAAGTTTTGGCAGGTTTGAATGCAGGAATATTATGGGCAGGAATGATAATGGTAGTGTTCTTTGATATATTTCTGCCTGTTTTTTCAGCTCTCTTTTTGATAATAAAGCTTCCGAACCCTCTCAGGTAAACATTTTCATCACTTGATAAAGAGTTTTTAATTGAATCCATGAATGCTTCAACTGTTGCCTGAACAGCAACTTTTTCAATTCCTGTTTTACTAGCAATTTCTGCTACGATTTCTGCTTTAGTCATAACTTCTTAATTTTAAGATTGTAAATTTATTTTCCAATTGGGCAGCAAAGATAGATTTTTTTTTAATTAATCAAGAAAAGTTAAAAAAATATTTTGTTTCTAATTAACTCACTATAAATTTGTTCCAAATTATCATGGAGTTCAGTAAACGAATTATAAAATGGTATACGGAGAATAAGCGGGAGCTGCCCTGGAGGGCTACCCGCGATCCGTACAGGATCTGGGTATCGGAGATCATCCTCCAGCAAACCCGGGTCGAGCAGGGATTGGCCTATTATCAAAGGTTTATCAAAACATTCCCGGATGTAAAGAATTTATCCGGGGCAGATGAAAAAGATGTGTTAAAGGCCTGGCAGGGGCTTGGATACTACTCGCGCGCAAGAAATATGCATGCTGCAGCCAGGATGATCATGCAGGATCATAATGGAATATTTCCTGATGCTTACGAGGATATCATCCGGATGAAGGGTATTGGAGAATATACTGCCAGCGCCATTGCTTCATTTGCATTCAATCAGGTTTATCCTGTTCTTGACGGGAATGTATACCGGGTTATTACACGCATATATGGTATTTATGCTGCAATGAGTACGCCCGGTATGAAGCGGAAGGTGCTGACTATCCTCAACGATTTGATCGATAAAACTGATCCGGGTTCGTTCAACCAGGCGATCATGGAATTTGGGGCTTTGCAATGTAAACCCCAAAATCCCTCCTGCCCAACCTGCATATTTAACAAGGACTGTATAGCCTATCTCAGGAATGATGTTCAGAAACTACCTGCCAGGTCTGAAAAGACACGAATAAAAAAGCGTTATTTCAATTACCTTGTGATCATTATCCGGGATGAGGAAGGTCAGAAGAGT
>DAOWEV010000105.1 GCA_030638325.1 Bacteroidales bacterium | reverse complement strand
GCCATTGTCAGAGGCCTTCCCACAGCACATGCTGCTCCTCCTTTGAACAATATTATCCAAAGTCAGGAAAGTTATGTTTGGTCATCAGGCAAAGGCAAAATCAGGGGACAAAGTATTACTCCTCTTTATCCGTCAGTTATCGACGCAGCTCAAAAAGACTGTTACTTATACGAATTATTAGCTTTGGTTGATGCCATCAGGGTTGGTAGAGCACGCGAAAAGGAAATAGCCATTCTGGAATTAAAAAAACGAATATTAGGTGAAGAATAAATCTATTAACATAGCAGCAATACAATCATGACATTCACAGAACCCAAAAGTGTAGAACATTATATCATCAATCAATGGAGTGGTGTTAACCTTAACCTGTTCAGGTATATAGGCCTTTGAATAATGTTCCCCATAATATGTTTTATCTATAGGTAAACAATAATACAAAATAAAAAATAATTTATGTATAAGTAAATATTTAGTAGAGGCGCAAGATTTTGCGTCTCTGCTGGTTGGTCATTTGAATGTTGTCATTAGAGACGCAATATTTTGCGTCTCTGCTTGTTGGTCATCTGTATGTTGTCATCAGAGACGCAAGATTTTGCGTCTCTATCGGCCAATTCACCGGATTTTGTACAATATATTGACGAATATTATTTAACGATTTTTTATTGCGAATGATGTGATCGTAATAAAGGGATTGCCATTGAAAGGGAATATTGTTTTTGTTGGCATAGTTTGTAACACCAATTTTATACCCCCGTATAATGGATGCCAAATTTTTGGATTGTGGGCCAAATTGGTTTTTCGGTGACGGTAGAGGCGCAAGATTTTGCGCCTTTACAAGAGACGCAAGATTTTGCGCCTCTACATCATCGATAATGATAATGCCATGAACATGATTCGGCATAATAACAAATGCATCCAGGGAAATAAACGGAAAATGTTTGGGTATTTTTTTAAAACATTGTTTGGCAATTTCCCCTAATTCATTTAAATACATATCACCATCTTCGACATTACCAAAATAACATGCCCGATTTTTCGTAACAATTGTTATAAAATATGCCCCAGGGGAGGAATAATCCCACCGTTTCAACCGCGTTGATTCAACACGATATTTATTATTAAATAACGTCATTTCATCCGCTTTCCACAATTAAAATGGATTTACTGCTATTTAAATGGAAATCGGTAAATGCGTAAATGCTTAAATGCTTAAATGGGGAAATGCTATTTATTGTTCCTACATTCAATCATTCAATCATTCAATCATTAACCCACTACCCATTTAATTCGTGATACAACCATTTAAACCATTAACCTCCCGCTTCCGCCTCACTTCCCAAATAAACCAAGTGCTTCTGTACAAACCTTAATTCAACAAAAGAATACGCTTTGCCTAATTGGTTTTTGGCTTCGCTTAATGTTATTTCGCTGTTTTCTTTAAAGAATGAGGTGATCGACTTCAACTTTTCTTCATCCACAAAATCAGTAACAGGCAATTCCCCGGTTCCAACAAAGTGGGCCAGGTGTCCCTGGATGGTTGAGACGGCGAAATCCCTTTCTGATGCTACTTTTTCGAGGTCTTTATGCTCCAGCCAAAGTTCAAAACTAATCAGTTTGGTGTTCTTTTTTGGTGTTTTTTTATACTGCGCCGATTCAGTTATAGGTGAGATATTTACCTTATGGTCCTTCCGGTAAGCATTGATCAATTCCAGCAATTCATCCCCGGAGCTTTCGAGTTTCCTTTTCCCAAACCCGTGAACCATTTTCATTTCCTCCAGGGTGGATGGCGCCTGGTTACTCAATGCGCGCATGGTTTTTAAAGACAGTATCATGTAATGCGGCAAATTCAGCCCGAAAGCCTTTGCGTCGCGCCATTCCTTCAGGAAATCGTATAGCTCGGGATTGCTGATCTCCATACTTACAGGCAGTTTCCCTTTTCTTCCGCTACGTTTTTTTGAAGGGGTTGCCAGGGATGCTTTTGCCCTGTCTTTCAGATAATTTTTTACAATAAAACCTTCCCGGCATGAGTGCAGGCATTCCAACTTGTATTTTGTTACCTCCAGCAATCTTTCTTCCGCCTTTGCAACTATCTTCCGGACCTCCTTGTTGTCTGTTTCAATCGAGAAATCTTCAATTCTTTTCAAAATGAGGTTTTGGATTTGATCGGAGAAATAAGTGGTCGCTTTCCTGATGCGCTTCTGTAAATCGATGTTCTTTTCAGCATTGCTGTTCTGAAGGAGATATTGATTGATTTGTTTCCTGAATTGTTCTGAAACATCAACGATTTTAGTCCTAACCAGTTCTTTCATGCTTTTAAAAGGCAAGGCAACATCAGGTTGCAGGCTGTGTTGATTTTCAATAAGGAGTTTAGTGAACCGGTATAAAGCATATTGCAATTGGTTAAAATTGAACAGATCAGTCAAAAGCTGATGCTGAAATG
Organism: Bacteroidales bacterium; assembly: GCA_030638325.1. Taxonomy (GTDB): domain Bacteria; phylum Bacteroidota; class Bacteroidia; order Bacteroidales; family JAGOPY01; genus DAOWEV01. Next base: position 4,527 of record DAOWEV010000105.1, on the reverse strand, counting down.
CTGCTTTTGATTCTTCTAATTTCTGCTGATCAGGTTGGGTCTCCCTGACAAATTTGTTAAATCCATCGATGCTCTCGTCATGCTTTAAACTACCCGGCGAGAACGGTGTGCTAAGCACCAGGCCATCTAATGATCGACAGCGGCTTAAGGCAACATAAACCTGTCCGTGGGCAAAAGCCGATTCGGAATCAATAATGACTTTGTCAAATGTTAAACCCTGACTTTTGTGGATGGTAATGGCCCAGGCCAGTTTTAATGGGATCTGAAAAAATGTGCCTTCTATCGATTCTTTTATTTCTTTGCTATGTTCTTCTATGGCATATTTTATGTTCTGCCACTCAAGCGGTGCAACAAAAATCGGATCTTCATCATCAGGACATTTAACAACCACTCCTTCCTCTTTGAGTTCAGTGATGGCCCCTATTTTTCCATTGTAGAATCTTTTTGCAGCATCGGGGTCGTTTTTTACAAACATTACCTGGGCCCCGACTTTTAGTTCAAGGTCAACTTCTGTAGGATAGTTATATTCCGGGAAATTGCCGTCTATTTCAGCAGTAAAACAAGCTTTCCCCCCCTTAAGCTGACCCAGTTTTGATTCATTTATATTCTTTGCTTTGGCATTATGCGTAGTGAGGATAATATAATTTTCATCACCCCCTTTGAAGCCGGGTTTGTATCTTTCTTTGAGCCCGTCTATTACTTCCCGGTCGATTTGTTTGTCCCTTATCTTATTGAGTATTTCGAGGAAATGCTGGTCCCGCTGACGATAAACATGCTGTAGGGTGATGGTAATATAATTTGTTTTTTGCAGGGATAGACTGCTGAAGAAGAAGGCCGTCTTGTAATATTTTTTTAAAAGATCCCACTCTTCATCTTTCACCACCGGTGGCAGTTGTTGCATGTCGCCGATCATCAACATCTGAACGCCCCCAAAAGGTTCACTGTTTTGCCTGAATCTGCGTAATGTTTCATCAATACTATCCAGTAAATCTGCCCTTACCATGCTGATTTCATCGATCACAAGCAAGTCAAGACTTTTAATGATATTCCTTTTTTCCTGGCTGAACCTTACGATTTTCTGATGATCATTTGCCGAATAACCCGGCACCCTGGGGCCAAACGAAACCTGGAAAAAAGAATGGATGGTAACACCTCCGGCATTGATGGCTGCCACTCCCGTTGGCGCAACAACAATCATGCGTTTGGGTGAAAGTTCTTTTAAATTGTGCAGGAAGGTGGTTTTGCCGGTACCTGCTTTTCCGGTTAGAAAAATATGCTTTCCCGTAAATTGAACAAAATCGTGGGCAAGCTGTAACTGTTGGTTATAAATGGTTTTTTCTTCCACAGGCTAATTTGATTATATGATGTCAAAAATACGAAAATCTGCACTTACCTCTACTCTATGTATTTCGGCCTTCCGACTTCCGTCTTCCGACTTCGGACTTGCCCATTAAGTATTAATCGGTGAGAACCTAAAACATACCCGTAAATAGAGAAAAAGTTTTCAACAAACCAAAAATTCATCTCAACTCCCACCCCTTCCGGCTTCCCCCGAAAGCTTTCGGGGTCCGACTTCGGACTTCTCTCAAATTCCCTGAAAGTTATCCCTAATCTGACGACGGATCAGTTACTTGCAGTTTATATCAATTCTAAATAAAATATTTAACCCGGATTGCCAAATACTTAACGGGAGCATCTTTATCTTTGCCACAAGATTAATACAAACAAACAATTGAAGTGTTAAGTAAATCACTAAAATAGAATATCTAAATCCTAATATCTAAATCCTAAACAATACCAAATGACAAAAGCACAAAATTCAAAACCGTATTCTCTATAGGAAATCCTTTGTTTTGAACATTTGATTATTTGAGTTTTGAATTTGTTTAGGATTTAGAAATTAGTGCTTAGGATTTATTTAAAGAAAACATTCGTATGATATATAACACCTAAATAATTACAAAAAACTAATCAGAATGAAAACACTGATCGCATTATTCTTCACATCATTATTTGCAATTTCTGCTAATGCAGACGAGGGGATGTGGATCCCCAGCCTCATCCATAAATACAACATCACCGATATGCAGCAAAAAGGCCTCAGGCTTAGCGCCGAAGACCTGTACAGCATCAACCACAGCAGCCTCAAAGATGCGATTGTCATCTTCGGGAGGGGCTGTACCGCAGATTTGGTGTCGGACCAGGGATTGCTGCTCACCAACCACCATTGCGGCTTCGGACGGGTACAGGCGCACAGCACCATCGAACACGACTACCTGACGGATGGCTTCTGGGCCATGTCGAAAGAAGAAGAGCTGCCCAACCCGGGCCTCACAGTCACCTTCCTCGTGTATATGGAGGATGTCACAGACAGGATCATGGGTGAAATAAATGATCAGATGACCGAAAAAGAGAGGACGGAAAAAATTAAGGAGATCAGTAAGACGATCATCGAAGAAGCTACGGAGGATAATCATTACGAGGCCGTTGTGAAACCCGTGTTCCAGGGAAACCAGTATTTCCTGTATGTGCAGGAGATATATAAAGACATCCGCCTCGTGGGCGCCCCACCCTCAGCTATCGGTAAGTTCGGGGGAGATACCGACAACTGGATGTGGCCCCGGCATACCGGCGACTTCTCAGTCTTCAGGATATATGCCAATAAAGATAATGAGCCCGCTGAATACGCAGAGGAAAACGTTCCCTATGAACCCAAAAAGCATTTCACCGTCTCCCTGAAAGGCGTGGCAGAAGGCGATTTTACCATGGTTTACGGTTATCCGTATACCACAACGGAATACCTGCCTTCTTATGCAGTTGAACTGACTACCAAGGTGTTGTACCCTGAACGGATCAAAATCCGCCAGAAAAAACTGGATATCATTGGAGCCGCCATGAATTCCGATCCGGAGATCAGGATACAATACGCTTCCAAGCAGGCCGGCATTTCAAATGCCTGGAAAAAATGGATCGGCGTGATAAAAGGCCTCGACAGGCTTCAGGCAGTTCAGAAGAAACAGGACCTGGAGGCTGATTTCCAATCCTGGGCCGATCATTACGAAGATGGTAAATACAAAAATACATTGAGCGAGTATAAGCAACTGATTGAAAATATGCAGCCGTTATCATATTGGACCGACTATTTCTTTGAAGCCATCTGGAGAATGGATATCACCCGTTTTGCCGCCAGGTTCAGGGACCTGGGGGATGTTGATGAGGATGATCTGAATGAAGAACTGGAAAAGCTTAAAAAAAGAACCTCCGGATTCTTCAAAGATTACAATCAGCCCACAGACAAGAAGATTTTTATCGCGATGATGCAAATGTTTTACGAAGGCGTGGAAAAGGACCGCTTACCGGATATTTTTGAGACCATTCAGAAAAAGTTTAAAAACGACTTCACTGCTTATGGAGATTGGGTATATGAGAAATCTTTCCTGGTGTCGGAACAGCAGACAATGAATTTCCTGGATGCATATAAACCTTCGAAGTTTAAGAAACTGGAGAAAGATCCGGCATATATGGTGATGAATAGTTTCATAAAATATTACCGGGCCAACATCGCCGGCCTGATAAATGAGTTACGCGACACCCGTGACAGCCTGAACAGGATCTATATGGCCGGACTGATGGATTTTCAGCCGGAAAAGCTCTTTTATCCGGATGCGAATGCCACCCTTAGGGTCACTTATGGGCTGGTAAAGGATTATTTACCGCGGGATGCCGTTCAATATGATTACCAGACTACCCTGGAAGGGATCATGCAGAAAGATGACCCGGATATTTATGATTATGATGTCCCGGACCGCTTGAAGGAACTATACCAAAGTAAGGCGTATGGCAGGTATGGTAAGGATGACAGGATGAATGTCTGTTTTATTGCCACCAACCACACCACCGGGGGCAATTCGGGCAGCCCGGTGCTGAATGCCGACGGCCACCTGATCGGGCTTAACTTCGACCGCGACTGGGAAGGCACCATGAGCGATATCATGTACGACCCGGAGATGTGCCGTAACATCTCACTCGACATACGCTATTGCCTGTTCATCATAGATGAGTTTGCGGGAGCCGGACACCTCGTTGATGAAATGACTATTGCGGAATAAGTATTTGGAATCGAAAAAGTTAAACGGTATGGACCATAAAGACAAGGAGAAATTATTTTCAACATTCCCCCCGGTTTCGACGGAGGCATGGGAGGCGAAGATCAATGCAGATCTGAAGGGAGCTGACTACAATAAAAAACTGACCTGGAAAACCGGAGAAGGATTTAATGCCAGGCCATATTACCGGAAAGAAGACCTGGATGCCATTCAGTATCTTGATAATTTTCCGGGCAGCTTTCCCTTTGTGCGAGGTCAAAAGATCAATGATAACGATTGGTATGTCCGGCAGGATATTGTCGTGGGTGATATGTCTGAAGCCAATCAGAAAGCGCTGGATATCCTGATGAAAGGGGTCGATTCACTAGGTTTTATCCTGGATGAAAACAGGGAATATAGTAGGGAAGACCTGGATCTCCTG
>DAOWEV010000085.1 GCA_030638325.1 Bacteroidales bacterium | reverse complement strand
TGAGCATTTCGCATCTATTGCATGTACGAGGTGAGTGTCTGCCTTCAGCCGGCAGTCATATGACCAATGGAAGAATGGAAGAATGGTAGGATGGAAGGACGGTAAGACGGTAGGACTGTAGGACTGTAGGATTGTAGGACGGTAGGTCACATCCCTTAGTCCCTCAGTCTCTTAGTCCCTCAGTCCAGCCATTAAAGAAAATGGATCTCATATTCAAAAAAATGATCTGAATGGGAAAGTTTAGCAACATACCTGTTTTCTTCATTGTCGGGAGGCCACGTTCCGGAACTACCCTGCTCAGAACGCTTTTTGATGCCCACCCGGATGTGTGTATTCCTCCTGAATGCAAATTCATCCTCGACCTTTATCCCAGGTATAAAAAAACAAAAAACTGGACGGATCAAAGGATAGACGAATTTATTGAGGAATTGCAGGAACAATGGTACTTCGATACATGGAAGATGGATGTCTCAATACTCAGGAAAGAACTTTTGAAGATGGACAGGGCAAATTCCTATGCAGAAGTTTCTAAACTCGTTTATTCGAATTACAATTCTTTTTTTGATAAAAACGAGATTCGGATCTTTGGAGATAAGAATCCCGGGTATACCATCTATACCGAACGTTTACTCAAAATTTTCCCGAATGCAAAGTTCATCCATATTATGCGCGATTACAGGGATAATTTCCTGTCGATCAAAAAGGTGGATTTTGAGCTTCCGATCATTTCAACCACGGTTACCAAGTGGAAATATTTTGTGAGGAGTTATAACAGGGCTGCCGCCAAAAATCCGGATTCATATATAACAATCCGCATGGAAGACCTAATTACCGGGCCGGAAAAGCAATATGGGAAGTTATGTGAATTTCTGGGGATTCCATATACTGAAGAAGTATTTGATTTTTACAAGAAAAAGGATGAAGTGATCAGGCAGTATTCGGAAGCCTTCATCATGAAATACCAGAAAAGCCTGACGGAAAAAATTAACCCCGGAAAGGTGGGGGAGTGGAGATCGGAGTTGTCCGGCCGGAAAGTGAAGATAGCTGATGCCTGTGCTGGAAAGTACGCCGGGATAGCGGGTTATGAAAGAAAATATAAGAATTTTAACCCTGGGATCTATATACTTGCACTCCCCGGGATTATCCTTGCAGTAACATTGAAGATGCTTACCATTATTATTGATCGGTTCCCATACAGGCTTAGAATATTTATCCTGAACAACGGGCCGTTTTTTATGGCCAATACTTTCCTCCGGATATTCAACCCGAAAAAGCTTAAGGAACTGGAGAAGATGAAGTAGGCTCAAGAAAAGAAAAGCCCGTCAACATTGACAGGCTTTTCCGTTAGTAAAAAGACAAAGAATAAACATTAAATCACTTTGACATTCACTGCATTAAGTCCTTTTTTACCTTCTTTTAATTCAAATTCTACAACGTCTCCTTCTTTAATCTCATCAATTAATCCGGAAATGTGTACGAAGTATTCTTCTTTTGAATCATCTTCGGTAATGAATCCAAACCCTTTGGCTTCATTGAAAAATTTTACTGTTCCTTTTTTCATTGTAATAAAATAATAATAATAATAATAATAATAATTTAAAGGCGCAAAGATAGTATAATTTCATTCCATTTGATTGTTTTTTTGAGTTTAATTTTTCTATTTACGTATAATGGTCTGATTATAAGCAGTGTGGGATTTGTGTAGATGAGACCCGTTATACCTGTTTTACCATGATTTAAAAATTCCCCATCCTGGCCATAAATAAATTATAGTATTCCTTAATGACCTTGTTTTCAGGATTAAGCCGGATAGCCTTCTGATATGAATTGTTGGCTAATTGATATAAGCTGTTCTTTTCATAAAAGGCTGCCAGCATCAATAAGCTCACTTCTTTACTTACCTGAATTTCTTTTTTTATAGAGTTGACTGCCTCATGTATTTTATTTTTTTCCTCCCCGCCAAATACTTTGACAGGAATAAAATTCGATGCCGGTTTCCGGTTTTCTGTTACTGCCCAGTAAAACACTTTGTTCTCCGGCATCCAGCTTAGTTTCGTGGAAATACTAAATACTGTGTCGGAAATTGTTACCGCAAATAACCTTTTTCCATTATAATCAGAATCCCAAAACGAAAGGGTGTAATCTTCTGCGCCCGAATCTTCCCATTTAAACCCGATTTGATCATTTAGAATATATGTGCCGTAAAATGGAGAGAATATCTCAGGAATATTCGCAGCCCTGGAAACACCTCCTTTGTCTTTCAGATACCGGTCGGCATATTCTTCTATATCTATGTGTGGTTTATTGAATTCATCCCAAATGAATTGTGAGTACCTGGTGAAAAGTGACTGACTGACCAGGTTTTTAATGCTGTCGCATACAGCCATAATTTCATACTTCCCCGGGTGGGCAAGATAAAACTGCCTGCCTTCATTATCGATCAGATATAATCCGCTTTCTCCCCATAATGCTATGCTGTCGTTTAGCTTAAGTGTAAGATCAATTGAAATTATATCAACCCATTCTTTCTGCTTATGATGCTTGTACTGTATATCCCCATCATAGTAAAACACTTTGAACACTTTTTCCTGGCTGAACAACATCGTTGTAACTAACAAAAATGTAATAGTAATACCTGTTTTCATATGAAATTCTAAATGATAATTTCTAAATCCGAAACAATCTCAAAATTCAAATTTTCCAATATTCAAAACAGCTAATGAATTCGCATCAACGGTGATTTTAGTTCGATACTTGTTCTGAAGTACATAGTATTTATCAACCCAAAAAAGTCTGCTTTCCTCAAGATCATACTGTTTTGAATTTTGTATTTCTGTCATTCTAATTTGTTTAGGATTTAGTGCTTCGGATTTAGGATTTATTTAATACTGATGAAAAATAAGTCACAGATAAATAATTATTCATTTTTTTTAAACAGCGTCTTGTATTTGTACTTTTTGTTGAACCATAAAGCAAATCCTTCATAGATCTCAAGTGTATCGATAGATAAGAGTATGGGAATTACGATAACGATGGCATCCATCTTGAAATCAAATAACCTGAATAAGAAAATATCAATGGCTACAATGATAATCGAAATGATCAACTGCAGACTTCTGATTATCACCTGGTACCAGATCACCCATTTCACATAATACATGATAAAAAAGTACATACAGAAGTATGTTAGTATAAAGGCCAGGGCAAGGGATATCCATAATGGCATTTTTACAGTATAATTACCGGCAAGTATGGTATGAATAATATTGGCATGTATAACAACCCCATACATGTCGGGAAAACTCCTGCCGCTGTATTTATGGTTTAAAGGCGTGAAATGAATATCTTCAAGTACCCTGGTATTTAAATCAGTACCCAGAAACCCCAGCAAAACGATTTTACCTTTTATCACAGCCAACTTCTTGTTAAAAGGATTTATCTCACCGGCATCGAAAACAATAAATGATTCAATATTGCCCTTATAATCTATCCTTTCAGATTTTGAGTCTCTTTTAACAAGCTTATTGAAGGCATCCGGATCATAAATACTGACGATCCTGGCAGGAAAGGACACGTAGTTTTCGCCATAATACATAAGCTTGGGTGTAAAATAACGTATCGTATTTTCGGTTTCTTTTGCCGGGAAGTTCATATAGCCTTCCATTGCAGTATTCCGGAATTGTTTGCATGAGGTGATGTAGGTATCGTACCTATCGGAATCCTCATTAGAGTATGAAAAACAGGTAGCCATGACTATATTACCAACATTGGCAATTTCATGAGCAAGTATCGAATCAGTAACCGGGTCCTTCGGTTTTTCAAATGTTACATCCAGGCCGATTACCGCCGGTTCAAACTGATTGATAACATGTATCTGCCGGGCAATATCTTCACGGGAGTTATATCCGATGTTGACCAATACTATGTTGGTGTCGATGTTGGCAAGATTTTTTTCTTTCAGCCTTGAATAATAGATATCGCTAAACTGAAAGTCTTTTAATGCATTGGCAATAGGGTTCAGAAACTCTATATTGAAAATAAACAGTCTGAGCAGGTACATCACAAGAAACACAAAAAGCGTTGAGAAGAGAACATCTTTATGGAAGAAATTTTTCATCGTCCTAAGTTAGTTAAATATACCGGGTTCTATAATAAAAAAAATATTCTAATTCGATTTGTTCTCAACCACCTTGATAGGAATAGTATATACTGTTGCTGAACTGGGAGGCATAGTTAGCGAGCCTGCCCTGGTACCTTTATAACTATCCCGGACTAATTGTTCAAAAGGCGTCATTTCACCGGAGCCCCTGCTATCGGCTCCTCTTGATTTTATAATGAACCTCAGGTCTATTGGTGCTGCTGTTGCAATTAGTTTAAGGTATTCATTACCATATGGTTCTTCAAAATAGAAAATAGCTCCCAATTCTTTTTCTTCATCTATATTGATGACAAATTCAGATGCCGGACGCATATCATCTTCAGAAGGATACAGGAGCGTTACTTCGTTGTTTGGCCTTATATCTATGATCTGGAAGTAAGCCCTCTTGTATCCATCGTTTCTTACTTTTAAAATAAAGTAATCCTTTTCAGTGAACTCCAACTCGTTGCCGGCATTTCTCATGTTTTCAATATCCAGTCTCTGATCGACTTCATATCTTCTGCCCACTTTTTTTATGGTTACCGGAACGATCTCGAAACTTACATCAAGATCATCATCTTTCATTTCAATCTTTTTCAGAAGGTTTACCTGCATGTAATGGTTGATTTTATCGACAATTTCATCCACGATCTTTTCAGCAGTTTCCTCAGCAATTAATTCCGCATTATAAAGCCGGAACTCATCCGCGGTGATCAGTTGTAAGTTGTTCCCCCTAGTATATTCATTATTCATCTCAACAATAAGATCCGGATTTTCGCTGACTATTATTACCTTGGGCATCTCGTTTAATCTAACTGTCAGTTCCTTTTCAATTTCTTTGTTGTTATTGATATCCACCCTGATGTTCAGATTATTATCACCAAAATTTTGTTTTGTAACAAATACCCATGTATTACTTATTGTTTCTTTATCAACCGGTTTATCAAGCAATACACCGGATTCTACAGGCAGTGAATATATTATGGTTCCTGTAGCCAATGGCCCGGCCTCTTCAGGTTTATAGGTTCCTATAGGGTAAAAGGCTATTTCGGAGCTATCGTATATACCCATAAGGTTACCGGTATTAATGGTTACATTTTTCTCATCTAACCATCCGGTGACCATAAAATAGGGTTTAGGTTCAATTACTTCTCCAGCAAAAAGTATCATATCAACATCACCCTCAATCTGCGGTGATTGCCTGGGAGCTATGGTGCTCATACTCACTTTAATCAAATCGAAAAGACTTCTGTAAGTAGTTTCTCTATCTGCATTTGCCATTGCCCGGCTGAAAGCATAAGACAATGATCCATAGGAAATATCTTTTTCCTGGTCGTAATATTCATAGTTGAGCTCAAACTGACCGGCGCCACTTAAGGTCGCCATGGGGGCTAATTTTTCGGGGTCTGTTGCGTTAAAATCATCATTGTTGCCTTTATCGTTACTGCCTGATGGTTTATAGTCCGGCTCGCTGAAAACCACCGCAGTGCCACGACTTTTTGCGAGGCCCCTGTTGGCGGTTCCCGAATGACAGGCATCCATGATCAGTAGAACATTCCCTTCCGGTCCCAGTTTTTCACGAAGTTGATCAGTCAGTACCCTGATTTCATCATCCCTGAGATGATTTTCTCCCTGATATGATTCACTCCATTTCAATTGTGCATCCCATGGAATGAGGGATTCATCCCATCCGTCGAGCTCATCCCCGTTATCGTCCTGGATCTGCTGTCCATGACCAGAGTAATGTATTACTACTATATCGCCAGGTTTAACATTCCGGGTGAGGTTTCTAAATTCCCTGACGATCAGTTCTTTTTTTGCCTGATCATCAATGATGACTTTAATGTTTTTATTATGAAAGCCTTGCCGGGTTAATGCCCCTTTAATCAGCGATATGTCGTTATCCGAACTGATATCCCGCCAATGGCCTTCTTCGGGGTAATTGGCAACTGCTATGATCAATGCATATTTGGTGGGATCATTATCAGCTGATGTAGTAAGCGGAAAAAAATTGATCAGAAAAATGAAAAGAAAAGCGAAATATATAATTTGTTTCATGATAAGCGGTTTGATATGTTGAAAAGATTGTTAAAACTCTTCACGAGCAGTTCTATTTCAACCTGCATTATTCGAAAGTTGACGTAATGCACCAATACAGGCTAATATAAATCTTACTCTATCAATACAAAAGCGGCCCAGTAGTAGGGATCATATTTTTGACGCATTGTCCTTTGTGTTTCAGCAAATGCATTCCTGATGTTTTCTGTGTTTAAGAGATGCGTGTAAAACAGTGTCATAAATTCAGAAGTTTCTTTATCCGGCACCTGCCATAAACTCATGATAAGGTAATCGACCCCTGCCATTTTAAAGGAACGTTGCAGCCCGTAAACCCCTTCGCTGCCCTTTATGTCGCCCAAGCCGGTTTCACATGCTGAAAGCACCACAAGCTGAGTGTTGAACATATCCATACCTGACACTTCATAGGCGGTTAATATGCCATCATCTATTCCTTCAGGTATTTCTTCTCCCTTCCATGCCAGGTTTGCCCCCGACATTATTATTCCTGAGCGTATCAATGGATTATCGGATTCCTTAAAGACCATTTTGTCTTCTGAGATAAATGCTCTGTCATCATTTTTTTCTTTTTCCGGGTCAGGAAAGAAAAAGCCATGGGTTGCGAGGTGGATGATCTCCGGGGAATTATTGCCGGCCAGCGATTTAAAAGATTCTTCGTTACCTTCAAAGCCCTGGTATAATGTGGTTGAGACTTGCTTTTCTCTTAATAGTTTGTTAATGTTTTCTGATTCAATCAAAGTACCTTTCAAATAGCCCCACGAACCACCACGGCTTGAGTCGGCAAGGGTATAGCTCCTGTTGTATGCAAGCAGATCATCATTGTTTGTTTGTTTATACAAATTTGAACCTGCTAACAATTCATCCGCTGTAATATCGTATTGCAGTCCACCATAAAGCGCCACATTTGCTGATGTTAAATCTACATTTTCGCTTTTAGGGTTTGCAATTCTTCCCGTTGAACTTACATAAACCAGATTGTACTTATCGGATAATAAAAGGGAATCATTATAAGGGACCGCAGAAAATGAAATATTATGCAATAATCCGGAAGGGGAATAATATACAGTTTCAATGCCTTTTAACAGATTGTTAAACGGTTCCCAGATCAGGGAATATAATGAATCGGCATAAGAAACTGAAATATTAGCGGTAAGTGTGCCTACTCCGCGTTTTTCACCATAAAGAATAGCTATTAGGCCTGCATCACTGTTAGTACTTGAACTTGTTATATAGCTTTCCAATTCCCTTTCTTCAAAGAGTTGGATCAATTCGGGGTATTTGCTGTCATGTCTTAGTATTAAGGCACAATAGAGTGTTGAATCTGTCCATTCTTTATTGTAAAAATTAAAACTGATAAACTCAATGGCAGCTTCGCCGGGCTCCAGGCCTTGTTGCACATTCTGCCAGGCAATGTTTTGCAGGTTTCTATAATCACTAAATTCCTGTGATTCCTGAATTAGTTGTCTTTCAATTATAGTTGCTTTCTCTTCCAACTCTTTGGGATCTTGAAAGCGTTTGCTTTTTTCTATTGAGTATAAGCGGGCAATTTGCTTATTCAATGCTGTCCACTCCGCAAATTTGCTGATAAGTACAGTATCTTCAGAACTTAAAACAGCGGCACGCATGGCTGTTGAAGACTTCAGTAACACACCTTTATTTGTTAAAGTGTTATCGAATACAAAGCTAATGATATCCGTAGCATTGCTTTTGTATTGCAAGGCAAATGAATTAAATGATTCGAATTCATAATCCACTGTTTTCAAATATGCTTCTTTTTCTTTTTCCGACAGAAAAGTAAAGTTTTGACTGATATTGTGATTAGTAATCTCTATTCCTTCTATAAAAAATGGTAGTGCTTTTTCATATTGCCCCATGGTTCTATATAATTCAGCGAGGTTGTT
>DAOWEV010000162.1 GCA_030638325.1 Bacteroidales bacterium | reverse complement strand
TATATATTAATGACTAAAAATTATCTGAAACGTAGACGGTTGACGGTTGACAGTTGACGGTTGACGGTTGACAGTTGACGGTTGGCGGTTGACGGTTGACGGTTGACGGTTGACAGTTGACAGTTGACGGTTGACAGTTGACGGTTGACGGTTGACAGTTGACGGTTGACGGTTGGCAGTTGGCGGTTGACGGTTGACGGTTGACGGTTGACAGTTGACGGTTGGCGGTTGACGGTCCCGCCTCGCCCCATCTCAGCTCTCAGCTCTCAACTCTTAGCTCTCAACTCTCACGCTTCACGTCCCGTCCAAATGGTTGTGGCCTTTTTCACTTCGGAGGAATCATTAAACAGTTTACGGTATGTAATGTGTTTTTTTCCCGGTTTGGCATTCATGGCATCCACGGTAGCCTGCATTTTCGGATTGAAATCACCTACCCAGGATATCTCTATTTCTATAATATGTGGCCTTTTCCGCAATACGGGTTCCTGCAAGTGCCAGAAAAGACATGATTCTATTCCGGCACCTTGAAACTGAGGAACCACACCGAGAATAGTGATCCTGTTGCGGGTAATCGTCTTTGTCCATTTATAATATAAAAACCTGAGTTTGTTGATCAGATGCAGCTTGCCGTTCAAATGCCTGAGGATTTGGTTGACATCGGGCAGCATGACCATAAATGCGATAGGCTTGCCCTCATGATAAGCAAACCAGATAAAATCTTCAATCAGCACCGGTTTGGCAGATTCCATAGCAGCCCTGACAGTTTTGGATGTAAGCGGTGTAAAATGCTCATGATTGACCCATGTAGCATTATATATTTCGATGAGGTCTGATGAGAATTTATCAACCTCCCTGAAACTGAAATGTTCAAAAGAAAAACCTGGCTTTCTCATGACCCATTCTGCAATCTTCCAGAATCGATCCGGGAAAGGAACCGTTGTATCAAGATGTTTGGTGACCTGCTCGAAATAAATCCTAAAACCATACGACTCAAACAATTCCCGGTAATATGGAGGATTGTAATTCATACCATAGGCCGGGGGTGTAAACCCTTCAATAAGCAGGCCCCAGAAATAATCGTTTTCACCGAAGTTAACAGGCCCGTCCATGGCTTCCATGCCATGTTCAGAAAGCCATTGCCGACTGGTGTCAAACAGTTTAAAAGCTGCTTCCCGGTCGTTGATGCATTCAAAAAAACCACATCCTCCGGTAGGCTGGTCAAACTTAAGCGCTTTTTCTGTATTGTAAAAAGCAGCGATGCGACCTATCAGAAGGCCGTCACCGTCTTTCAAAACCCACCGGGCAGCGCCTCCCTTTTTGAAATTATTATTCTTGCCCGGGTCAAAAACAGCATTGATGTCTTGGTCCAGCAGGCATACCCAATTCTTATCATCCTTGTAAAGCACCCTGGCCACATTCAGAAACTCACGTGCAGTCTTCCGGTCTCTAACCTCAATTATCTGCATAAAGTCAATTTATGGCACAAAAGTAAAAGTTTTTTTATATACAATCATCTCTATGGTTCAGATAACATTGCTACAATCCTTTTGTTAACTTATTCATAACAATTGTAGGTGTTAAATATCATACGAATGTTTTTTTAAAATAAACCCTAAGCACTAAATCCTAAATTCTAAACAAATTCAAAACTCAAATAACCAAAGTTCAAAACAAAGGATTTCCTACAGAACATACGGTTTTAAGTTTTGTGCTTTTGTCATTTGGTATTGTTTAGGATTTAGAAATTAGGATTTAGATATTTTATTTTAGTAATCTATTTAACACTGATGAAATATACGTCACAGCTAAATAATTACGTTTATTCATCAATATTAATTCTGTAAATTTGCAGGATATAGTTATTCAGGATGAAAAAGCTTAATGTTTTAATACTGAAATCTTATGCCGGGCCTCTAATCATGACCTTTTTCATTGCATTGTTCATATTGTTGATGCAATTTTTATGGAAATGGATCGATGAATTTGTCGGAAAAGGGCTTGAATGGTATGTCTTCGCCGAATTGCTGTTCTATGCTTCCTCCACTTTTGTTCCGCTTGCCCTGCCGCTGGCCATACTATTATCTTCCTTAATGACCTTTGGCAACCTCGGAGAACATTATGAGCTTGTTGCTATGAAGTCGTCCGGTATTTCATTGCGGAAGATCATGAAGCCATTGATCATTATTTCAGTGATACTCAGTGTTTTTGCGTTTTATTTTTCGAACAATGTACTGCCTGTTGCCAATCTTAAATTCAAGTCATTATTGTATGATATTCGTAAGAAAAAACTTGCTGTTAACATCAAGGAGGGCATATTTTATGATGGTTTGGAAGATTACGTAATTAAAATTGGCAGCAAAGACGCTGATGGAAAAACCATCTATGACGTAATGATATACAACCACACTAAAAGGCGGGGAAACATTGACATTACAGTGGCCGACAGCGGCACTATAGAACCCACTCCTGATGGCAGGTATCTTATATTTACGTTATACCGGGGTTACAATTACCAGGATAAGGTTGACAGGCGTGATTACCGGCATATCAAACCATTTCAACGAACAAATTTCAAGGAACAAACCAAGGTTTTCGACCTTGCATCATTTGAGATGAGCCGGACCGATGAAGATATTTTTAAGAATTATTACGAAATGCTTGATATCGGGCAACTCAATCAATCCATTGATTCCCTTGGAGAAGCTTTGGTACTCAGAAAGATAAACCTGGCCAATAACTATTTGCGGAATTATAGCTTTTACAGGTTATTGGATTCCAACTTTATTGCGACTGACTCCATTTACATAAACCAGGATATTTTATCTAATTTCAATAAGGAGGAAAAACTAAAAATCATTGAAAGCAGTTTAAATTCGGGCAGGAACCTTATGAAAACCATTGGTCATTACAAAGCAGAATACAAGCAAAAAGAAGAATACATCAGAAAGCATAAAGTGGTGTGGCACAAAAAGTTCACCTTGTCGTTCGCGTGCCTGGTATTGTTCTTTATCGGAGCTCCAATGGGGGCCATTATACGCAGGGGCGGATTGGGTCTGCCCGTAGTAGTCTCCGTGCTGTTTTTCGTAATGTATCATATCATCTCCATGATTGGTGAGAAATCTGCAAAAGAAGGAGCTATGGATATTGAGAATGGCATGTGGCTTTCTTCAGCCATACTTCTGCCGATGGGCATTTACCTGACCTACAAGGCTACTACCGATGCACCATTAATGGACAGGGAGATATGGAATAAGTTCTTCCTTAAGTTTAATATTCTGAAACTCATTAAAAAAATAAATCCGAAATCCTATAGTGGAAATTAATTGACTGTTGCATGTTACAGGTTACAGGTTGCAGGTTACGGGTTACAAGTTGAGAACCTGCAACCTGTAACCTGCAACAAAAAACAAACAACATGTTGGCTGGTTTTGCGAATTAAGTGCCTAATCCTATCCTCTTTCGGTTCTTTCCCAGACGCCTGTTTTAATTGTTTTAAAGGAACGGAAAAAGCCAAACAGAAGCGCCAGGTTCATGGAATAAAAATGCGTGATCAGCCGGAGTGATTTAATATGCAAATTGAGCGATTTACAGATAAGATCCAGAAGCGGGGCCAGGATCAAAGACAATTGTATAATCAATGTTATTAGATATAATTCAGACTTATAAACCAGCAACGCATTTGAAATGAGGGCCAGGATCAGTAAAAAAGGGCCGATCCAGCGAATGACCTTGTGCGACCAGAAGGCAAACCCATATCTGCGCGTAAACAATAGCCTCCAGAATGTGCGAAGGTTCTGCCAATTGCCGGTACCTATCCTTACCTTGCGCCTGAACTCAATGGATATCTGATGTGGAACGTCTTCATAAACCCTGGCTTGAAGCTCATTTACAGCCAGCTTTCCCTTCTCAAAGACCTTCATATTGATGTAAAAATCATCCACCAGAAAATTTGACGGGACTGCCGTATAATCCTCTTTACGAATAGCATAACATCCACCGAAAGGCCCCATCATGGCCCCCCATATCCGGCCCTCCATGTTTTTTATCCTGACCTCTCTTGAGATATAAGCTTTCTCCTGGTATGAAATACCTTCTTTTTTCATGCCTTTGTTGATCATATTTGTATCCACCAGGCCGATCTCAGGATTTTTAAAATGTTTGACGATCCCGAACATGGTGTCCCTGTCAAACAAAACATTGGCATCGGTAAGGATCAGGATGTTACCCCCGGCATTCTGTACCAGATCGTTCACGACATTCCCCTTCCCGCGCCTTTCTTTGAAATCAAAAAAACGGAGGGAAGGATGATCCGCTTCAAATGATCTGATGATCTCAACAGTCTGGTCATCAGAAGCATCCGAACCGATAAGAACTTCGAAGCTGTTTTCAGGAAAAGAAGATCTATAAATGCTTTCAATTTTCCCGGCAATAACATTTTCTTCATTATATGCCGAGATCACAACAGAAACAAAGGGCAATTTATTATCAAAGGAGTATAACTGATCATTCTTTTTTCTTCCTAAGATAAGTATTGAAAGGATCAAAGGATAAAACAAATAAGTATGAAGGATCAATAATACGCTTACCCAAAAAATGATCTCCAGAATCATCTTAAATGTGCTGAATAAAATTTGAGCAATGATGATGCAATTGCTCTGTTATCAAATTTTTCCTGCACAAAGGTAACAGCATTTTTTCCAATATTCTCAAATAAATCGAAATTATCGATCATACTCTTCACCGCATCAAGCATTTCGCCGGCATCATCTGCTATTAGAATGTTTTTTTGATTTGTAGTAGGAATGCCTTCTGTCCCGATAGTTGTTGTTATGATCGTTTTCCCGAGCGCCATTCCTTCAATGATCTTGATCCTCATGCCACTTCCGGACAATAGGGGAACGATCATAATGGCTGTGGACCTCATAAATTCATAGGCATCCTCGACCTCACCGAGAAAGACCACATTCGGAGCTTTCAGGTTTCTGATGAAGGCCGGTGCATTCCTGCCTGCTATATAAAACCTGAGGTCAGGGTATTTCTCATGCAGTGTGTTCCAGACATTATCCAAAAACCACATAAGTCCTTCCTGGTTTGGGAGCCAGTCCAGGGCGCCGATGTGAAACAATGATGGATACTCGATGCCGGACCTGTCCGGATTGAATTTTTCTGCGTCCACTCCAGCAGGGACAACATGTACAGGCAAGCTGCAACCCATTTTCTTAAATCTCCCGGCATCCCTGGCAGTTATCGGCACCAAAACATCATAATCATTCAGGTATTCCAGCTCCATCTTATGAATGCGTTCCGACAGGTTTTTCAGGTACCATTTTTTTAGTCCGGATTGTTGAGTTACGGACCGTTCCCATATCTCGTGTTCCACATTATGAGCCCGCATTGCAACAACGGCATTTGAAAGAGATCTTATTAAAGGTATATAAGGAGCCAGGTACAAACCCTCCAGTTGAATGACGTCATATTTTTCATTTCCAAGCAAATCAGCCAGCCGGGTTTCATAATCCTTATTTACAAAACGGACAGCATTGTATGGTTTGCCTGAGAACAGGAGGTTTTTCAGGGCTTTCACAGGATTCAGGTCGGTATTCACATCCACTCCGATGATCTCCATCATTTCAGATACCCCGGCGGGAAGCTGCGAAAGATCATAATAATGTTTCGAGGTGTTCATGGCCAGAATACTCACCTCGTGCTCAAGCTCCGCAAATGAGTATGCCAGGCTGAAGGTTGCGATAGAACCGCCATCCCTGGGTGGATAAGGTAGTTTATTTGCGAGGTGTAAGATTCTCATGATATCAGGTACATATTGAAAACGAGCAAAGGTAAATGATAAAAAGGAGAATGGAAAAACGAAATTTGATTATTTTTGCTGCCTATTTTAAACTAAATCGTGATGGCAGAACAAAAACCGGGCATTCCTAAAGGCACACGTGACTTTTCTCCGGACGAAATGATCCGAAGGAATTACATTTTTGATACGATCAGAATGGTATTCCAGAAATACGGATATTTCCCTATAGAAACACCTGCCATGGAAAACTTAATGACCCTTACAGGGAAATCTGGTGAAGAAGCAGATAAGCTGTTGTTCAGGATCCTTAATTCCGGCAATTATTTATCGGGGGTCAGTGAAAAAGATATCAGCATTGATAATTTGACGGGACTGACTTCAAAAATCTGTGAAAAAGGCCTGCGTTACGACTTGACAGTTCCGTTTGCCCGGTATGTCGTGCAACACAGAAATGATATCACCTTCCCGTTCAAACGATACCAGATCCAGCCGGTATGGCGGGCCGACAAACCGCAAAGAGGGAGATATCGTGAATTTTACCAGTGCGATGTGGATGTTATCGGCAGCGACTCACTGCTGAATGAAGTGGAGTTGATCCAGATCATCAATGAGGTTTTCGGAAAACTGAGTTTAGGCGTAGTAATAAAATTGAACAACCGGAAGATCCTGACCGGAATATCAGAAATGATCGGCGCCCCTGATAAATTCCAGGACATTACGATTGCACTTGATAAACTTGAAAAAACAGGCATAGAAAATGTGGTGAAAGAGCTTCTTGAAAAAGGATTGAGCCAGCAGGCTGTTGACAAACTCAAGCCTGTCCTTTTCATGGAAGGAGATCATCCTGAAAAAAGTAAACAATTGAAGAACATCCTGACTGGTTCTGAGACCGGCCTGGCCGGCATCCATGAAATGGATTTCATCTTTGACAGACTGGATGACACGGGATTGTCAGGCAGTTGTGAACTTGATCTGACCCTGGCCAGAGGCCTCAATTATTACACCGGTACCATCATTGAAGTACAAGCCAGAGATGCAGCCATCGGAAGCATTTGCGGGGGTGGGCGTTATGATGATCTGACCGGTATCTTCGGCCTGCCGGATGTCTCCGGAGTAGGCGTATCCTTCGGCGCCGACAGGATCTATGATGTGTTGTTGAGCCTTGGCCTCTTTCCCGAAAAATCCGGTTTGACATCCCGGGTTCTTTTCATTAATTTCGGCGAAAAAGAAGAAAGATATTGTCTTGGCACTGTGAATCGACTCAGGCAGGCAGACATACCATGCGAACTGTACCCGGACCGGGCTAAACTGAAAAAGCAGATGAAGTATGCCGACCAGAAACAGGTCCCTTTTGTGGTCCTAATTGGTGAAAATGAAATGGCAAACAATTACCTGACTATCAAGAACATGTCAACCGGCGAACAAAAACAGCTTACGGTTGAGGAACTGATAGAGATGATGAGGTGAAGGGCGGAAGGATCTCTAATTCAAATTAAAACAATTTATAAACTTAATAAACTAAAGGAAACATGACACTTATTATAAAAGGAGCAGGTCTTACAATTGAAAATGTCGTCGAAGTTGCACGGCACAACCGGAAAGTTGAACTTCATCCCGATGCCATCGCAAGGATCAAAAGATGCCGGGCCATGGTCGAAAAAAAAATAGAAGCCAG
>DAOWEV010000215.1 GCA_030638325.1 Bacteroidales bacterium | reverse complement strand
GATTTAGAATTTCTGCCAAAAAAAACACGAATATCAAAATTAAGAGCCTAAACAATGTCAAAATTCAAATTTTCCAATGTTAAAAACTATAAGATCATACTGTTTTGAATTTTGTACTTCTGTCATTTAAATTTGTTTAGGATTTAGATATTCGAATTTAGTGTTTTACTTAATACTGATGAAATATACGTCACAGCTAAATAAATTACGTAAAAGCAATATAATTCAACAGTCAGGATCAACCAGTCAGGTCTTCTCCCAGGTCTTTCCGGTAGTAGACCTTATCAAATTCTATTTTTTCAGCCGTTCCATATGAGGTTTGAAGCGCTTCCCGGAGGTTGTTTCCGAAAGAGGTTACAGCAATTACTCTCCCGCCATTTGTGAGTACCTTTCCGGATTCAGGATCAGTTTTAGTGCCGGCATGAAATAGTATGCTGTTATCAATATTCTCAAGACCGCTTATCGTTTTATCTTTTTCATAGGTACCGGGATAGCCTCCGGATACTAACATTACAGCCGCAGAATACCGTGCATCGGTTTCCACGGTCCTGGTTTTAATGGTTTCGTCAGCCACCTCCACAAACATTTCAAGCAGATCGGATTTGATCCTCGGGATCACTGATTCAGCTTCCGGATCCCCCATGCGTACATTGTATTCAATAACATACGGATCATCGTTTACCTTCATAAGACCGAAGAAGAGGAATCCTTTGTATTTTATCCCTTCAGCCTTCAATCCCTCGATAGTTGGCCTGATGATGCGGTTTTCTACTTTGTCCATAAATGTTTTATCTGCAAAAGGAACGGGCGAGATGGAACCCATTCCGCCGGTATTCAGGCCTGTATCCCCTTCTCCAATCCGCTTATAATCCTTGGCCTCAGGCAACAGCAGGTAATCCTTCCCATCGGTCAGCACAAAAACGGATAACTCAATTCCTTTCAGGAACTCCTCGATAACGACCAGCCGGCCGGCATATCCGAATTTGCCTTGAAACATGGCTTTTAATTCTTTTTCTGCTGCTTCAAGGGTTTCGCAAATAAGCACCCCCTTGCCTGCTGCAAGGCCATCGGCTTTGAGTACATATGGAGGTTTTTTATGTGCCAGGAAAGCCATGGCTTCTTTCAATTGCGCTTTGTCAAAAGTTTGATAAGAAGCAGTAGGTATGTTATGCCTCTTCATGAAAGACTTTGCAAAATCCTTGCTGCCTTCAAGCAAGGCCGCTTTTCTTACGGGCCCGATGACAGGAATGTCTTTAAGTTTGTCATCAGCGAGGAAGAAATCATGAAAGCCTGCCACGAGAGGAGCCTCCGGGCCAACTATTATCATTCCGATATCATTTTCAAGTACAAATTGCCGGATGCCTTCAAAATCATTAGCTTTTAATGAAACATTCTTTCCTGTATGGGCAGTGCCGGCATTTCCGGGAGCAATAAATAATTTATTCAACAACTTACTTTGGCTGATCTTCCATGCAATTGCATGTTCTCTGCCACCCGAACCGATTATTAAAACATTCATTATTTTCAGTACCTTAAAAAAAATATCTTGTCATTTTTTGGCAAAACATTTAAAATTTATAATTTAAAATTCAAAATTCCGGTTTATCCGGGTTAGGGTTTATTTAATTACTAAAACTTTTTCCATAGAGGCCCAGAGTTTGTCGGCCGACTTTTGCCAGGAAAATTTATTTCTCCTGACCCTTGCCCTAACAATCAGTTCTTGCCTCAGCTTTTCATCAAAAGCTATCTTTTCCATTGCATCGCTAATGCTAATAATAGAAAAAGGATCAACCAGCAGCGCAGCATCTCCGGCAACTTCCGGCATGGAAGTGAGATTTGATGTGATCACCGGTGTTTCGCAGTAGAATGCTTCTATGATTGGGATGCCAAATCCTTCAAAATAGGAAACATAAGTAAGCGCCAGAGCGGCTGAAAGGACCTTTTCCAATTCACCCGCCGGCAACCTGCCGGTAAAGACCACA
Organism: Bacteroidales bacterium; assembly: GCA_030638325.1. GTDB lineage: Bacteria > Bacteroidota > Bacteroidia > Bacteroidales > JAGOPY01 > DAOWEV01. The sequence goes on along the minus strand of DAOWEV010000215.1, from coordinate 2,670 downwards.
TCTTCCCTGTGCTTCATGTTGGAAAATGCTTCTTTTATGGCGGGGGTCCACCATTTTTTACTGCCCACGATCATCAGTTTGATTTCCGAAGATGTTTTCTCCCTGAAATAATCAAAAGCTTTAAAAAGATTAACCAGGTTTTTTCTGGGATGCAAGGCCCCGATAAAAATAAAATACGGTTGTCCATTAGTGTATTCCGCTCTTATCCTGACTTTTTCTTTTAGATGTACAGGCTTGAATGATTCATTGGCTCCATTGAATACCACATCGATCTTATCGGGGGAAATATTGTATTGGTTTATGATGTCTTTTTTGGAAAACTCCGAAACAGTTGCAATCCGGTTGGCTTTTTGAGCATATTTCGGAAAATAATACCGGTAGAATTTTCTTTCAGCTACCGGCAGGTCTTCCGGGTAATGTTCAAAATTAAGGTCATGGAATACATTCATACTTTTTACGGGAGAAGAAAGTGACAAATACCCGTCGGGGGAAAAGAAAAGGTCGGGATCGATCTTTTTCAGAACCCTTGGAATGGAATGTTCGAACCAAATATAATATAAGACAGGATGCCTGGCTTGCGGAAATGCTACAACGGGTGTAATGTTATCTGAGAAAATAAACTCCTCATCATACTTCCGGTCGAAGATAAAATAGAATTGATGTTCCTTATGCTGCTGTGTGATGCGTTTTAAGGTTTCAAAGGAAAACCAGCCGATTCCTTCCAGCTTGTCCTTGATCAATAACCGGGTATTAACAGCAATTTTCAACTCAGATGAATAGAAATTGATAACTTACAAAACAATTAATTGTGCTATGCTTCGGAATTATTAAGAAATTTGTACAAAATTAGAATTTTTTAACTTAGCAGGATTAAATTTTTGGTTTTACTGTTATTTTAGTGGAAAAGGCGTTGAAGACGGAAGTCCGGACTTCCGTCTCACCCCTCACAACCCACACCTCGCCCCCTCGTTCTCAACTCTTAACTCTCACATCTCAACTCTTATTTAAAAATGCAGCGTAAATTCCTGACAAACCTGGCATTGCTTTTATTCCTGAACATCCTGGTCAAGCCATTCTGGATATTCGGGATCGACAGATCAGTGCAAAACATTGTAGGCACTGTTGATTACGGGTTTTATTTCTCCATCTTCAATTTTGCTTTTTTGTTCAGTATATTATTGGACGCAGGGATCACCAATTTCAACAACAGGAACATAGCCCGGCATCATCAATTATTGGGAAAGCACTTTTCAAGCATAGTCATACTTAAGTTTCTGCTGGCCGTGGTATACACAGTGGTAATCTTCATCGTTGCACTGATCATCGGTTATAATGAAGTGCAATTGAAGCTGTTGGCCTGGGTAGCATTCAATAATTTCCTCTTGTCTTTTATATTGTATTTACGTTCGAATATTTCGGGCCTGTTAATGTTTCGTACCGACAGTGTCTTAAGCGTTCTCGACAGGCTGTTTATGATAGCGATATGCAGTGTTTTATTATGGGGGAATGTTACAACAACAACTTTCAGGATCGAATGGTTTGTATATGCCCAGACAGCAGCTTATATGCTGACACTTCTGATAGCCCTGACTATTGTGATCCGAAAAGCGGCCTTCAAACGTTTGAAATGGAACCGGCCTTTCTTTATGATGATCATGAAACGAAGTGCACCGTTTGCTTTGTTGGTGCTTCTCATGTCGGTTTACAACCGGGTCGATTCCGTATTTATAGAACGTCTTTTGCCAGGAGATACAGGTTATCAGCAATCAGGTGTATATGCCATGGCATTCCGCCTGCTGGATGCTGCCAATCAGATGGCTTTTCTTTTTGCAGTATTGTTGCTTCCCATCTATTCCAGGATGCTGAAAGAGAAGCAATATATTGAAAATATGGTAAAACTGCCTTTTACCATTTTGATAACAATTGCTGCCATTGTAGCCATTGGCTCCCTGTTTTACAAGCATGAGATCATGGGTTTGTTATATACGCGCTATACTGGTGAGACCATAGCCGGGTATGCCAACCGGATCAACGAATCCGGGCAGATCTTCGGCATTCTCATGTTTGGATTTCTGGGTACGGTCATGATGTATGTTTTCAGCACCCTGCTTACGGCCAACGGAAACCTGAAACAACTTAACATTATTGCAGCTGTCGGGATCCTTATAAATTTCAGTATGAACATCTTGTTGATACCTGCTTACCAGGCTCTCGGATCTGCCTATGCCAGCCTCACCACACAACTGATTACGGGGATATCTTTTGTGATCATTGTACAATATTATTTCAGGTTTTCAATTAATTATAAATACCTCTTTAGGATCATTGCATTTTTTGCAGGAGTTGTTCTCATCAATTATTTATCAGGGTTGATGCCATATCACTGGCTAATTGGCTTCAGCATCATGATTGCTTTGTCGCTGACCCTGGCTTTCGTGTTGAAATTAATGAGTATCCGGTCATTTATTGCCATCCTGAAGGAACGCTAAACCTGTTCTGATGCTTGTTCGTAAAATGAAATTGTCGTATTTTGAATAATGAACTCCGAACACCGAACACCGAATAATGAACTTTCCTGTTTGCCATATTTTTTTTATATGTTTCTATACTTTTTATCCCGAATTTTCAGGAAGATTAGCTCAATGTTTTCTTGAATAATAGTTCGATATT
>DAOWEV010000142.1 GCA_030638325.1 Bacteroidales bacterium | reverse complement strand
TGCTTTTTTTAAAACTTGCAAGATTTTTTCTGGGATTTTTAACCCCTTGGTCACATCTGACCCTAAGGGTCAAGTTCCTTATCAGCCTGGAACTTAAAACCCAGTCTCTTACCGGTTTTCAGTGACTGGCTGTCCATGATGGATTTCATCTCCTGAACGCTGACCTGTACCTGTGATTGATATGGAGGTGTCAGGAGGTCGAAATTGATGGTGTACAGCATGGCTGATTCAACGATTTTCTGTACCGCCTCCTTATCCAGCTTCGCTTTTCCGAAGTTCGGGTAGAGCATCCCAATCTCCCGCTTTCCTTCAATAAAATAGCACATGTCCTTGTTCACAAATACCCTTCCGATCAAATAGCCCACATCCTTGCCCCTGTTGTACTTGAACGAGTCAGCCAGGAAGTTAAAAATTTGTATGATACCACAGTATGACCGGTCCCTGTCTTTCTTGATATAAGCCGTTTTCATGACCTCATGATCGCGGGAGAATTCAAAGACATTGGTATGCATGATAAAGATCAGAATATCGCCGGCAAATTTTATATGCAGCTCAAACTCTCCCGTTTCCTTATACTCAAAAGGTATTTTCTTCTTTAAATGCTCATATTCCTTGTCATAACTGGCGATCATATCGCCGATGACTTTTTTCATCATCCTGAAAGAATTAAGGGTATTATTGTAGACCTCTTGCTTTAAAGTACCCTTTTTCACAAGAATCTTAAACAGGTCGGGGTTATTAGTAGGTTCCATGCCAGGAAGACAAATTTTTTATTCAAAGGTAAGGATTAACTGGAATATTTTGGACTTCATGCTATCAATGGCAATTGTATAACTGGTATTTTCACGTTTTAAAAGATCGAAGATCCCATAATTCATTCTTATCTCAATGCCGAATTTAAACCAGGGGTTGTAAAAATCAAACCCCACGCCGGTAACGAAGTACACATCATTTTTCCGAAGTTTAACATGTATCTCCTGGTTTTCATCCTCTTTCCGGGCTGTTGACGCCAGGTCTAAGCTGTATTGGACTCCCGCCAGAAGGTAGGCCCGCATATTATTCAGGCGTTTTGATGTATATTTGATAACAAGCGGAAAATCGATATGAGTTGAGGAGGTTCTTTTTTGTACCTCAATAATGGATTTATCTCCATTCTTAAAGCCCAATACAGAAAAATTCATCATGCGCTCTCCAAACGACAATCCGGGTTCAAACCTCAGTCTGAAATATTTTCCCAGCTTCATTTCCCCTACAAGACCTATCACGAAACCCAGGGCAGGATCTGAATTGGCAGATAATAACATAGAGGAATCTAAATTCAGATCCGGTGTCTGGATGCCATCAAATACCAGGGTATTGATATTCTCATTTGTCTTAACAGAAAAAAACATCTGGTTGCCACCGATCCTGAAACCAAAATGGTATTTTGCATGATCATATTTCGGCAGGTTCAGCACCCTGGAGTGCTGACTGAAACTATTTGATCCCGCAATAATGACAATAGCAAAAACAAGTGTTAGAAAGACAGCAGTTTTTTTCAATGATTATGCAGTTTTAATCAGTATAGTTAAACGTTTATTAGCTGTATTTATTTTTCAGATGTGCAAACTTAGAAAAACTTTCATCACATTTTCAGTACTTCTTTCATCAATTTCTCCTTATTGACCGGAACAACACCCACTTCTTCACAGACTAGTCCTCCGGCCAGGTTTGAAACCGCTGCGATCTGGTAGGGTGTCATGCCTGCAGCGAGGCATAGTGAAGCCACGCTGATGACCGTATCTCCCGCACCTGAAACATCAGCGATAGACCGGATACAGGCCGGGATCGAATGCCTTTCTATTTTCTTGTCTGTATTAAGTGCACTCACAAAGACCCCTGCTTCCGAAAGTGTTGTAAAAACGATCCGGATATCCCTGTCACGGTGCAGGATATTGGCCGCATTCTCAAGCTCCCAGGCATTTTCCTGATTGATTTCTATATTCAACCCGTCTTTTAATTCTTTCAGGTTGGGTTTAAAAAGATCAACATTATTGTAAGAAGAGAAATTATTTCTTTTCGGGTCGACGGCAACCGGAATGGACTTATTCCCGGCAAGCTCAATGATATCCGATATCAGCTCCCTGGTAAGCACTCCTTTATCATAATCCTGAAAGACTATGGCATCAATTTTATCGTTTTCCACGATGTCGTGTATGGTATCACGCAGGTCTCCTTCATCATCAGGATTCAGGTCACTGGTGATCTCTTCATCCACCCTCAGCATCTGGGTGTTGTTGCCAAAAACCCGGAACTTGGTGGTAGTAATCCTATAGGAGCTTTGTATGATACCTTCCGTGGGGATGCTCTCTCCATTCATTAGCCGGATAACCTCTTCGCCTTTGAGATCATTTCCGATGACCGAACACAATACCGGTGTTGCTCCCAGGGCTTTAACATTCAGGGCCACATTAGCCGCTCCGCCCAGGCGGTCGGCCCGCCTTTTAACAGCTACAACCGGCACGGGGGCTTCCGGCGAAATACGATCCACCTCACCCCACAAATAAGAATCTACCATCACATCGCCCACAATGAGTATCCTGAGCTTATTAAAATTTTCAAAAACAGCAGTATAATCCATATTTAGTGATACCTTTTGGCAAAAATAAAACAATTAACTAATTTGAAAATGGTGTCACTTGAAAATTAATCTTCAAATTAAACTCTAAGTTCTAATTTCTAAATCCTAAACAATAACAAAATTCAAATTTTCAAATGTTTAAAACTGTGTTGTGGTATTCATCTTTTCAGATTTCACTACTATTGACCCATGCACCAGTAAGCAGATCATCAACAAAGTTCTTTCCTCAAAGGTCACACTGTTTTGAGTTTTGTATTTCTGACATTTAAATTTGTTTAGGATTTAGGAATTCGGATTTAGTGCTTTATCTGATACTTAACAAAAACATAGCTAAATAATTATGATTAATTAAGTTTTGCAAGTGCTTTTTTTATCCGGTTCAAGGCTTCAATCAGCAGTTCTATGGAGGCAGCATAAGAGATACGGATACAGTCCGGGTTTCCAAAAGCATCTCCGGGGACGACGGCAACATGGGCTTCTTCAAGCAAATACATACTTAAATCAGAAGCATTTTCAATTACCTTATCCTCATTTTTCTTCCCATAATACCAGCTTACATCGGGAAAGAAATAGAAAGCTCCCTTTGGCATATTGGTCTTGATGCCTGATATTGTCTTCAATACTTCCAGCACAAGTTTTCTTCTTTTCCTGAAAGTGAATACCATATCCCGGACAGGCAATGATTTTTTTGGGTCAGTCCGCATGGCCTCCATGGCAGCATACTGTGATATAGAGCAGGTGGCAGATGTCATCTGGCCTTGTAATTTATCACAGGCTTTGGCAAGCCATACAGGGGCTGCCATATATCCCAGGCGCCAGCCTGTCATGGCAAATCCCTTTGACACCCCGTTTATTGTTACTACCTGGTCTTTGATGAAGTCGAACTGGGCTATACTTTCATGCTTGCATTCAAAATTGATCAATTCATAGATCTCATCCGAAAGAATGAACATATTTTTATGCTCTGCTACCACTTTTGCAATCGCAAATAATTCATCCTTAGAATAAACTGATCCGGTCGGGTTGCATGGACTACTGAATATCAGTGCTTTGGTTTTCGGTGTTATGGCAGCTTTCAGTTGTTCGGGGGTCATTTTAAAATCTGTATCAGCGGTAGTGTTGATGATCACTGACTTCCCCCTCGCTAACTTGATGATCTCCTTGTATGAAACCCAGTAAGGTGCAGGAATTATAACTTCATCGCCTGGTTCAACGAGGCAAATGATGGTATTGGCGATCGTATGCTTGGCTCCCGCCGAAACAACGATCTGGTCGGGCGTATAATCCAGGTCATTATCCCTTTTTAGTTTAGCGGCAATGGCTTTTTTCAGCTCCGGGTACCCGGCTACGGGCGGATAATGGGTCTTATTCTCGTCAATGGCTTTCTTTGCCGCCTCCTTAATTTCCTCAGGAGTATTAAAATCAGGTTCTCCAATACTCAGGTTAATAACATCTATCCCCCGTTCTTTCATCTCCCTGCTTTTCCTGGTCATCGCCAGGGTCTCAGATTCTGACAAATTCCTGATCCTTTGTGCTAAAAGCTCCATAGTGAATTGGTTTTCTGTTAATAAATTCACAAATGTATAAAAACTATTCTTATTCGTGAGATTCAAATTTTATAGTGAAACGTAAAGCATGGTTTTCACGTAGAGACGCACTGCCGTGCGTCTCTCACTGCCGTGCGTCTCAATTATCGTTAAATAAAATGACCTCACCGATGTATCTCTGACAACGCACTAAATTTATTTACATTTGCATAAAAAACTGATACATGGAAACTTTTCTGGAAATTCTGAAATATACCATTCCTTCGATCATTGTTTTTCTGATCGTATTCTTTTTGTTCAGATCATATTTTATTCAGGACCAGAAAAAGATGCTGATCGGGTTGAAAGGTGAAAACAAAAAGATCACTATTCCATTATTGCTACAGGCTTATGAAAGGATGACACTGTTCCTGGAGCGGATCAGTATGAACAATCTGCTGATCCGGGTGAACAGGCCGGGTATGACCGCCCACCAGTTACATGCTGCATTGCTACAAAGCATAAATGAAGAATTTGCGCACAATTTATCGCAACAACTCTATACTACCGATAAAACCTGGGAAATGATAAGGAAGGCCAAGGAAGAAACCATCCTTTTCATCAACTCCACAGCCGCCGAATTCACACCGGACAAAAATGCAGGTGAAATGGCTGCAAGATTACTCACAAAATGGGCAGAGAATGGTAATAATGCTATTCAGAAGGCTATGGGGCAGCTGAAGAAGGAAGTGAGAGACTATTTTTAATTGTCGATTGTCGATTGTCGATTGTCGATTGTCGATTTTGAATTTTAAATTGTAAATTGTAAATTGTAAATTGTAAATTTTAAATTGAGCCTTTCAGTTCTTAAACTCTTTCAAATTATCCATGAGCTTTTTTCTTCCGAAGAATATCCTGCTTTTAACCGTGCCTATTGAGATGTCAAGGGTATCGGCAATTTCTCTATACTGCTAACTGATAGCTCGGGCTGCTTCAACCAAATGTTTATCTTTGCAATGATCTCTGAAAGACACTGATGCCTGCTAACATTCAAAATATCATAGTTCTCGGCTCAGGGAACCTGGCGGTTCACCTCGTCAGGGCATTTGTGCTTGCCGGGAAGAACGTCAGGCAGGTGTACAGTCGATCCGGTAAGTTACCTGGTTTGAATGATATGGCCGGCAACATTGAGATCATTCACGACTTACAGGACATGAGCAAGGATGCTGATCTGTACGTCCTGAGTGTGCCGGATCATGCATTGCCTGAAATCATCTCCCGGATTACATTGCCGGATCATCTCATTGTGCATACCTCGGGCAGCGTATCCATTGATGTTTTTAAAGATCGTTTCAGGTATTACGGTGTCTTCTATCCTGTCCAGACATTTTCCAAAAAGAAGACACTCGCATATAAAAACATACCGGTCTGCATTGAAAGCAATGATCCGGCTGGCATACAGGACTTAACAAAGCTTGCAGAAGATGTTTTCGGACAGGCCTGTGAGATTGATTCTCCCGCAAGGCTGAAAATTCATATGGCAGCTGTTTTTGCAAGCAACTTCACAAACCATCTCTATGATATTGCACATGATCTCCTGGATTCTTCAGACATTCCCTTCGATATCATCAGGCCACTGATCATGGAGGCTGCAGCTAAAGTTCAGGCTGACCATCCGGCATCAGTTCAGACCGGGCCGGCACAACGGGGCGATCACAGCATTATTGAAAAGCATCTAAAGGAGCTGGCAGGCTCACCGGATTTGCACGATATCTATAAAAAGATATCTGACAGTATTATTTCTTTTAAACGTTCCCGATCATGATGAATTATAAAAAACACCTGAAAGACATCAATACTTTCATCTTTGATTACGATGGTGTGCTCACCGATGGCACGGTCATCCTGCAGGATGATGGAGAGCCCCTCCGGACTGCTTACGTAAAGGATGGGTACGCACTTCAGCTGGCCATTCGCCACGGGTACAATATAGCCATTATTTCAGGCGGAAGGTCCCAATCAATCGCCAACCGGCTTCGTTTATTAAATGTTGAGGACGTTTTCCTCGGCGTAGCAACCAAGCTTGAGGTTCTCAGAGATTATATGAAAACAAAGGAGCTGGAGTCAAAAAATATCATCTTCATGGGAGATGATATTCCTGATTATCATGCCATGAAAGAAGCAGGGATTGCAGCTTGTCCGGCCGATGCAGCAGAAGAGATCATAAGCATTTCTGATTATATCTCGCCGTATCCGGGTGGTAAAGGCTGCGTGAGGGACATTATTGAACAGGTCATGAAAGTCCAGGGAAAATGGATGAATGACGGCGCTTTTCTCTGGTAAAAAAAGAAATAATATGATCGCTTACCTTCGTATCATCAGGCCCCTGAACCTGTTAAT
>DAOWEV010000257.1 GCA_030638325.1 Bacteroidales bacterium | reverse complement strand
GTCAACCGCCTACCGTCAACCGTCAACCGTCAACCACCTACCGTCCCTCCGTCACTCCGGCAACAACCACCAAAAAGGATATCCCTTCGCCTTATGCATAAACATATAATGCAGGAAGAGTTTGATCCAGTGACCGGCTGTTCCTATTTCTCCCACAGTAGTATTGATGTCCCGCCCCCATTCAGGGTATTTTTTCCAGTCAGGTACGATAGGGGAAACTGTCATTGTGGCAGCCATTCCCTTTGTGAGGCTATATCCGGCAGAAACTACACAGGCCGCACCCATTCGTCCCATATTGGCTTTGTGTTTGTATTCGGTGTGTCCGTATTTGATCTTATCGGCGATATTCAATGCAACCACCTTACCGATAACACCAGAGGGCATCCCCGTTCGGGGAGGTGAAGGAAACAGCGGGGTCCCGTTGGCGCTTTTCATCGGTTTGGATATGGCATGAGGAGGCGCAAATGCAATCCCAATGGCAAATATATTCTTGTAATTCGGATTTTCGTAGGTTTCAGGCCAATCCGAAATATCCCATTCATCATATGGTTTTGGGGTATAATCAGCATCCACGAGTGTAAAACCGTTTGGGGCAAATATCTTTGAAGTGATATCATTATTCTGCATATCGAAAGCTTTCATATCATGCCCTTTGAATGACGGGATCAGCATGGCAAAGTCGAATTCCTGCTGCTTGTATTCTCCGGCCAGGGTTTCATAATGTGCGTTTCCTTCCTCAACTTTATAAACACCAGCCCGTTTGATCCATTTTATTCCATTCTCAGATAATATAGATTCAGCAAATACCTTGGTCGGGGTGATATAGCCACCTCTTTTAATGAAAGCACCCCCCATGCCAAAATCGCCCGGCTCATATTCATTGGTGATCCAGGTTATGTCAGCGAGATGCAGTAATTTTCTCTGTCTCAGCTCAAAAGCTATATTCAGGGCATATTCAAAAGCGGCTCCCTGGCAGGTTGTCATGGCGTGCCCTGTGCCGATCAGGAACCGCTGCCGTTCTCCCTTTTCCATGCGTTTAATAGACTCCTGCAGTTTTTCCCAGGCATGGGAAGCATGGCTGTATGAACATACCGACAGGGTATGTTTACCGGGGCCCAGCCCTTCGGTGGCAGGGAAATTCAACATTGGGCCGGTGGCATTGATCAGGTAATCATAATCCACTTTTTCTGTTTGTCCTTTTTTGTCATCAGAAATGTATTCAATAGTAACATAAGGTTTCCTGAGGATCTGGTCACCTTCAGGATGGATCCGGATAGCTTTGGCCTGTTTGAAGTCAATTTCCCAGCGGTCATATACCTTCCGGAGATCGAACCGTACCTGGTCAACCGTCATTCTACCCACCCCTACCCAGATATTAGAGGGTATCCATTGATAATAGCTGCTTGGTGAAACCACCACCACTTCGTGTTTTTTCCCGAGTTTCTTCTTTAAAAAGGAGGCTGCAGTATGGCCTGAAACCCCGGCACCTAAGACTAGTACTTTTGTCATTTTGATGGAATTTGGGTTGTTTTTTGTTGACCTAACACGCTCAGTGTATTACAGGCGGCGAAAGGTACAAAAAAACCTGGAAGTCGGAAGTCCGGCCCCGAAAGCATTCGGGGGAAGTCAGAAGTCCGGAGTCGGCTAAATTTATTGATAAAACACAACAGATCCACACCTCCGTGGGGATGACGGTTCTTCAATTCGCTAACAAATCCCGGCCTGCGCCGGGATGACGTGCCGATTGATTATGTGGAAAGAGCGGCGCAGCACGCCTTAAAAATTGAACAGTGATGTGCCGCACCGCTCTCCCCCCCGGCGTTCGTCATTCCCGGAAAGCGGGAATCTCATAAGCAACCTAAGGTATGTAAGATTTTACTTTCCTTCCATATAAGGAAAATATTTTCACCAAATAGTTTTTATCCTTTTAGAGTTTAAAAGGTTTTCATCTGCCGTAACCAATGGTGTATTAGTAATTACTGAGGTTGCACCAATAATTCTATCTGCCGGATCAAGATTGATCTCCGGACTCAAATTGGCTGATAGCTCTGCTATTTCCGAACTTATTCCCATGAATGTATATTTATTGTATGATCTCACCAATCCAATAAATTCTAAGTAAGGTATTGGAATTTCCAGCCTGTCCTTCCTGATTAACATCGCAATTTCCCATAAGGAAATAGTGCAGAAAATAATACCATCGGTGGAATTAGCTTTGTCAATTGCTCTCCTGGCATTTGTACTGAGTAACCCGGGTCTTAATGCATCCCAAATGATGATATGAGTGTCTGCAATGATCATTCTGTGGCCTCCCACTTTTCATCAATAGGCGACAGTATATCGTGTAAAACAGACTTTTCCCTGATCTCTTCTAATTTTTTTTCAGCTTTTTCCTCTAAATTATCCGGAGGGATAAGCTGTGCTACTACTTTTCCTCTTGAAGTAATAAGAATACTCGTTCCCTGCCTGATCTCTTTCAGGACTTTCATTAAATTAATCCTGAGATTAGTTACAGATATAGTTTCCATGGCATTTCTATTTGTACAATACAAATGTACAAATAAATATGATATAAGCAATGAGTAATTTTGGGCTTATCAGTTGACGGTTGACGGTTGACAGTTGATGGTTGACAGTTTGTCCTTGCCTAAATAGGGTTGACACTTTTGTATTAAGTGTATACTTTTTCTTTTTTGCTTCTTTATCTGACTTTAGAGATAGAGTCTTCCAGTTCCGGTTCCAGGTATAATTCAATAGCTTCCTGAATATTAGCTAAGGCCTCCTCTTTGTTATTACCTTGTGACCAACAACTTCTCAATGAGGGGCAGTGCGCAGTAAAATACCCATCCTCACCTTTCTCAATAATAACGCTAAATTTCATTCTCGTGGGATTATATAATAAGTTAATTCTAATTTAAGTGTAAAATTAGATAAAAATTAGAATAAAACAAATCAGTTCCCGACTTCGGTCTTCCGACTTCCGACTTCGGACTCAAGTACAATACATTTCTTAACTTTACATCATCCAATCTTAAAAAAATCTTAAACAGATGAAACATCTATTATTGCAGCTCTGCCTGAAGGTAGCTATAATATGTTTATTATCAGTATATAATAACAGCTACTCCCAGGGAATCGAAAAGATCCGTATCGGAATATTGTATGATACATTCAATACAGAGACCGACGTTTTACAAGGGTTTCTGAAAGATAACGGCTTTCAACACTCACTCATAACATTTTCAGATATTGTAAAGGAACCTGGCAATTTAAGCGAATTCGATATCATCTGGTTTCACAAAGATGACAGCATCCCATTTTCCGGGACAGCTACAAAACCAGAAGTTTTGGATGCATTTAATGAATATGTTGTTTCAGGGGGCCGGATCTTCCTCACACAGGATGCCGTACGTTACCTCAACATCCTTGGAATGGAGCCCCGTGATTTTGAAGTCAGGGACAAAAAAGCTGATGATAGTGGGTACGGGCGTAAGCTTGGCATTCATGGTTTCTTATACCATCCTGTATTCGAAGGACTTAATGGCGGCTCATACATACTGAGGCCGGTCCGGGATACGGTTGTGAGATGTGTGGGTATGTTCGGGGAATCAGTTCCGGAATATGGGAAAGTGATAGCCGTCGACTGGGATTATATATTTGTCAGGGAGTCTAAAAAGCTGATGTTCGAATATGGTACTGGCAAGGGAAAAGTACTGGCAGCCGGGGCATATATAACATTGTCATCCCCTAACATCAGCCAGGGTCATTTATCGAAGTTCCTGCTGAACTGCATCGCTTACCTCCATGATAATCCCTTTCCTGAGCCACCCCGTTACTGGTATTATGGCAGGCATGAAGTGTTGCCGTTTACGCCCATCCCGGTGGATGCTGACCCAGGCAAATCAGAAACCTGGGATACTGATCCGTACCTTCCGGTCCTTGGCGGCGACAGCGCTACAAGCGATTATTGGGACGTGGCAGGACAGCGAATGTTCATCTCGGGAACCCCCTCAGGAGGCGTCGAAGAGATCTGGGCGCACCCCTTCATGGCATTACGGGATATTGAAGTAGAAATCCGCTTTGAAGGCACCGATTCCATTACCCGGTTATCAGACCTCAATCCATGGGTTGAAACACAGCCCGGAGCATATATCAGAACCTAGGTTTTCCAGGGCGCTACGCTTAAAGAGGTGATCACCGCCTCTGTAACCGATCCCTCGGTAGTCGTTCATTTTGAATACAGGGGCTACCGGAAAGCATACCTGCAGATCGGTTTCAAATCAAACCTGAGACTGATGTGGCCATATTCCCCCAGCGTGCTCGGTAATATTTTATATGCATGGTCAGATGGCCTGAATGCTTTCATCATAAAGGATCAATCAGGGCAATTCGTAACCATAGCAGGCACAAATCTTATCCCTGATACAGTGCAGGCAAGACAGGCCGGAACCGACGATAATTCTCTATTTTCAGGAAGTCTTCATTTTTCACTCAGTCAGGGCACTTATTTTGATCTGGTCATTGCCGCCACAAACGAAGGCTTTCACAAAACAGCAGAAGCTTATAAAGCTGCGCTCAACGGCCCTTATGCCATCTACACAAATACCTCTGAGTATTACCGCAAATTTTTGAACAGTACCCTCAGCATCACCACTCCGGATAAGACCTTCAATGAAGGTTACACATGGGCTAAAACCGCTACGGACCAGTTCTTTGTTAACACGCCGGGCATCGGCAAATCACTTGTTGCAGGGTATGCCCCCACCGGACAAGGCTGGTATGGCGGCCATACCGTCGATGGCCGCCCGGGATACGGGTGGTACTTTGGCCGGGATGCCGAATGGAGCGGCTACGCCATGCTGGATTACGGTGACTTCTCTAATGTGAAAGAAATTTTGAGCACCTTTATCAAATTCCAGGACCTGAATGGAAAGATCTATCATGAACTAAGCACATCCGGTATTATACATTACGATGCCTCGGATGCCACTCCCCTCTTCATCGTGCTGGCAGGCCGGTATCTTAAGCATAGCGGCGACCTGGAATATATCCGGAAAAACTGGGCCGGCATCAAAAAAGCCATCGACTATTGCTATTCAACCGATACCGATGGTGACCTGTTGATTGAAAACACCAATGTAGGGCATGGCTGGGTGGAGGGTGGCAGCCTGTTCGGTTCACACTCCTCCCTGTACCTGACAGGATGTTGGGCTGCTGCATTACAGGAAGCAGCTTACATGTCGGGAGCCCTGGAATTGAATGAACTTTCCGGTAACTACAAAAAGGATGCCGGGAGGGTGAAAGAGATCATCAACGAAGACTTCTGGAATCCGGAAAGAGAGTTTTACTACCAGGGGCTGTTTGCCGATGGAACATATCATGCCGAGCCTACCATCCTGGCGGCGGTTCCATTATATTTCGGACTTGGGGATGAGGACAAAGCCATGAAGGTTATCGGCCAGTATGCACTGAATGCCTATTCGTCTGACTGGGGCTGCCGTATCGTGAGTGAATTCAGCCCTCTTTTTTCACCAAACGGTTATCATACCGGCAGCGTCTGGCCCCTCTTTACCGGCTGGACTGCCCTCGCTGAATACCAATACGGGCATTATGTACAGGGCTTCATGCATATTATGAACAACCTGCAGGTTTATAAGCATTGGGGACTGGGATATGTGGAAGAGGTGCTTCACGGCCTGGAATACAAACCCTCCGGCGTCTGCCATCACCAGTGCTGGTCGGAAACCATGGTGCTGCAGCCCATCGTGGAAGGCATGCTGGGACTGGAGCCAAATGCCGTTGAACACGAAATAAGCCTCTCCCCCCGGTTCCCCCCGCAGTGGGATGATGTGAGCGTAAATCATATCATGGGCAGGGATATTAATATGAAAATGGAGCTTGAAGCAGTTGAGTTGCTTGAACAGGCAATTAAATTAGACCCAAGCAATAAAAAAGCATATTTTATTTTGGCAAGGCTATATGAAAAATTAGAAAATAGAGAAGAAGCAATTCAAACTTGGGAAGATTTTATTGCGCTGAATCCGGATAAAAAAGATATTGAAAGAGCAGAAAAACATTTAAAGAGGTTAAAAGATAAGGAATGAAACTTGATTTAGGTAAAAGAAAAT
>DAOWEV010000247.1 GCA_030638325.1 Bacteroidales bacterium | reverse complement strand
CAACAATTGTGCTTTTTCCCTGGTGGAAAGATCATCCAGGTTGTCGATCACGTCGTCATAAAGGTTCTCGATCAGGTTGCTGATCATTTTCTTTACCTCGGTGTTCAACTTAGCTGGGCCACGCCTTGACTTCTTGCCTGCCTCTGAGGCAATGGCTCTATTTTCAAATGTATTACCTGACATTAAAAAGGTAACGGTACGGAGGTAGGGATTAAGCCTTTTTAATTCATGAATTGAAGAGGAGTTGAAAGTCAAAAGTTGAAAGTTGAAAGTTGCGGGTTGCGAAAGGAAACCCGCAACTCGTAACAATATAATCCTGTTTGGTTCTGTCTAACTTCTAACCAAATTCAACTTGCCATTTATAGCGTTGTGAATTATTGCGGCAGAGCCGCTAAATATTTGTAGAATTTAATTCACGTATTAAAATGAGGTGCAGCGCACCGTGATATTCATTTGCCATAGAGACGCAAAATATTGCGTCTCTGCTTACAATTATATTACGGTGCTATGCACCTTGTGTATCATAAATATTCTATTTCTACTACAAATATTCTCGGTGCGCTGCACCTGTTTATATTCAAGTGCCTTACAATGAAAGCACCCGGTTATTTCTTCTCAATTTCTGATTTCTATTGTCATGAACAAAGTCTTGTCATTGAGATTGACATAAAAAGAAGTACGCATTCTTGAGATGACCTATTATATTGGTGGCTGTACTTTAATTCAGTCTAAATTTCACTGATTTAATTACTTCTTCCTCAATACATTTATTTACTTAATATTTTTCATTTCTTTCGAATTGGTCATTCATAGTTAAATAATGTATCGCAACAACCAACCTAATTCTTATGTCATTAATGTTATAAAAGTCGTAATTCTTTACCAATTCAGCAACCATAGAAGGTGAAATACCTCTTAGTGCTTTAAAATTTTCGTAGTAATTTCTAATTACTTCATCTTCTTTTGATAGTGCACTCAAAAATTCTACATATTTCCCATCGTATTTATAATTAATATGCTTTAAAGTGTCTGTTGAATGTCGGTTCCAAATTTTCTCAAATAACCAAATTTGATTAAACGTCGAATCGCTTATTTGTTTATACATATTTTGCTGTTCTTCATAAGGGATTCTTATTTCAATACTTCCAGTTTGATCAGCTTCTGCCAGTCTCATAAAAAAACTTTGAAAGCAATCAAGAAGGTTATTTTTGTCAACATTTTGAGCAGCACATATTTGTTCATTAAAGAACTCTAGAATTTTTGTCAGATCTCTAATTTCAGATTTATTAAATACAGTTGTAATAGTCGAGTTTGATTCTAATTTCTCTCGATTAGAAGTTGAACAACCAATCAAGACTAACAAAGCGATTATTTGATAAATTTTCTTCATCCTATTTGCGCCCAACTCTGTGTAAAAACAATGGAATTTTTTATAAAACATTTAAAATTAATAATTTAAAATTTAAAATTCCGGTTTGTCCGGGCTAGGTTGATTCTAAAAAAAGCCATCAACTAACCCATCATCAGCAATATTGGGCACGGTAACCTTAAGCATTGGTTCCGTTTCCATAGCTCTTTCAATAGCATATATGGCTTCTTTATTCCTGGCCCAGCTGCGCCTGGCAATACCGTTATTTACATCCCAGTAAAGCATCATCCTGAGTTTTCTGTCGGTTTCTTTGGTGCCATCGAGCAGCAAGCCAAAGCCTCCGTTAATGACCTCTCCCCATCCGACACCACCGCCATTGTGTAAGGATACCCAGGTAGCGCCCCGGAAGGCATCCCCAATTACATTTTGTACGGCCATGTCTGCTGTATAGCTGGAGCCATCGTAAATATTGGATGTTTCCCGGAAGGGAGAATCCGTACCGGATACATCGTGATGGTCGCGGCCCAGCACTACAGGGGCTGAGATCCTTCCATCGCGTATTGCTTTATTGAAAGCGGCGGCAATCCTGGTTCTGCCTTCACAATCAGCATACAGTATCCTTGCCTGGGAGCCCACAACCAGTTTGTTATCTTCGGCAGCGTTTATCCACAACAGGTTATCAGACAGTTGCCTTTTGATCTCCTCCGGGGCCGTTTTCAGCATATCTTCCAATACCTCTGCAGCCAGCCTGTCGGTCAGCTTCAGATCTTCAGGATCAGAAGATGTACACACCCACCGGAATGGGCCGAAGCCATAATCAAAGCACATTGGGCCCATGATATCCTGTACATAGGAAGGATAGATATAGCTTCCATCAGGTTTCATGATGTCAGCTCCTGCCCTGCCTGCTTCCAGCAGGAAAGCATTCCCATAATCCCAGAAATACATACCTCTTTCAGCCATTGTATTGATGGCATTCACCTGCCGGATAAGTGACTCCTTCACCTTATCACGGAACAAGTCCGGATTGTCCACCATCATCTTGTTGGATTCCTCAAAAGTCAATCCTGCCGGGAAATATCCTCCGGCCCATGGATTGTGTAAGGATGTCTGGTCCGAGCCCATTTCAACTTTGGTATTTTGATCGACCAGTTTTTCCCACAGGTCCACAATATTGCCCTTATAAGCCATTGAAACCGCCTCTTTTTTACGCCTGGCATCCTCGATCCTGTTGATCAACTCATCAAGGTCATAATAAACTTCATCTACCCAGCCCTGGGAGTATCTTTTTTCAACAGCCCGTGGATTGATCTCTGCAACCACTGCAATGGCCCCGGCAATGACTGCTGCCCTGGCCTGGGCGCCCGACATGCCGCCCAGTCCCGAGGTGACAAAAACTTTACCGGCCAGTCCGTCATTCCCATCTTTCAGCATCCTGCCGGCGTTCAGGACCGTAATGGCAGTCCCATGCACAATACCCTGGGGACCAATATACATAAACGAACCGGCTGTCATTTGCCCGTACTGGGAAACGCCAAGGGCATTGAATTTTTCCCAGTCATCGGGTTTGGAATAGTTAGGGATTACCAATCCATTGGTGACCACTACACGCGGAGCTTCCTTAGGTGAAGGAAAAAGGCCCATTGGGTGGCCGGAATACAACACCAGGGTTTGTTCATCGGTCATTTCCGCAAGGTATTTCATGGTTAAGAGATACTGTGCCCAATTCTGGAAGACTGCGCCGTTGCCTCCGTAGGTGATCAACTCATGCGGATGTTGCGCAATGTCGTCATCCAGGTTGTTACTGATCATCAGCATGATGGCAGCAGCCTGGAGGGATCTGTGCGGATAGTCATTTATCTTCCTTGCCGCTATTTTGTATCCCGGCCGGAAACGATACATATATATCCTGCCGTATTCCCGAAGTTCACCGGCAAACTCCGGAGCGAGCGCTTTATGAAATTTAGGTTCAAAATACCGCAATGCGTTTTTAAGAGCCAGTCTTTTCTCATCCAGACTCAGAATATCTTTTCTGACAGGGGCATGACTGACTGAATCATCGTAAGCTTGCAGTTCGGGAAGATCTCCTGGTATTCCCTGCAATATGGCTTTCTGAAACTCCTGTAAGTCCATCTCAAATTATTTATAATGAATAATAACAGACTGCAAAATTATTGTTTTTCAGGGAAAATGGCACCAGACCTCCTTAATTTTTAACGCATCATAAGGCTGCAAACAAATTGAT
>DAOWEV010000027.1 GCA_030638325.1 Bacteroidales bacterium | reverse complement strand
ATTAAATCCGAAATCTTAATATCTAAATCCGAAATAATATCAAATATTCAAATTTTCAATTGCTTAAAACAGTTTATATCATTTGGGTTTAATTCACTTGAATTTGTTTAGTGTTTAGGGTTTCGGATTTAGAATTTCTGCCAAAAAAACACGAATATCAAAATGAAGATACTAAATAGTTACTAATTATTAAAAAATTCAAAGAAAATGAAAAAACTGTACATTCTTTTGCTATTTGTTGCGATGAGTGCCTTCACGGCCAATTCGCAAACTTTCTTTCTGGAAGGCTTCGAACTCCCATTTCCCCCTGAGGGATGGACCATAGACGCCCATGCCGCCAACTGGTCTGCTAATGCATCTGTCAATGCAGGCGGAGCATCCCCTGAAGCACGCTTCTCATGGGAACCCCAATTTAATGGGGATTCGCGCCTCATCTCGCTTCCGGTTGACCTCACAGGTTATACAACGGTAGCTTTCAGCTTCAAACACATGATCGACCATTACGGTGGCGCATACTCCGTAGGCGTAGCAACAAGGTCAGGAGGTGGTAGCTGGACCAGCGTCTGGGAAATTGTAAACCCACCTGCCAGTGTTTCCGGTGAAGAAGTTGAGATCAGCACCGCTGACTACAAGCTCACACAAAAAGTGATGCTGTCCAGATAAATTAAGCTTAACCTTGATAAAACGGCTTCCCGGTGGGTAGCCGTTTTTTTGTTATTCATATACATCAGATACCGGAAAGCCGTTAATTTTCCATAAATTCTGCCACCTTCATAAAACATATCATCAAAATTTATAATTTCGCCCTTTGTTTTTCTTAACAAGATTTTCAATGAGCGAATATAAAAAACTGAATAAAATACTGGGTTGGGCTGTGTTTGCCTCAACTACCCTGTTATATTTCCTGACGCTTGAGCGAACGGCAAGCTGGTGGGATTGCGGAGAATATATTGCCACGGCCTATAAATTACAGGTCGGCCACCCACCGGGCGCTCCGACATTTCAGCTGGTGGGCCGCTTCTTTTCACTCTTCGCCTTCGGAGATACCAGTCAGGTAGCGTTGATGATCAATGCCATTTCGGCATTCTGCAGCAGCCTTACCATTTTATTCCTCTTCTGGTCCATCACCATGCTGGCTAAAAAGATCGTCGTTAAAGGTGGCGAAATGTCAAAGGGCCAGATGTATGCTGTGCTTGGAAGCGGCCTGGTAGGTGCCCTGGCATACACCTTCTCAGACTCATTCTGGTTTTCAGCAGGAGAAGGAGAAGTTTATTCTATGTCATCCCTGTTTACAGCCCTCACCTTCTGGGCGATATTGAAATGGGATTCTGTGGCCGATGAAAAACATTCTTACAGATGGATCATCTTTATTTTTTATTTAATAGGATTGTCTATCGGGGTCCATTTGCTGAGCATACTTACCATACCTGCAATAGCTTTTGTTTTTTATTTCAGGAGGTTCAAGACAACCAGAAAAGGACTGTTAACGGTGGGGGCAGTTTCGATTGTGATGCTGGCTGTGATCATGTACCTGATCATTCCGGGCATCGTTCAGCTCTCGGGCATGTTCGAGTTGTTTTTTGTCAACTCTGTCGGATTGCCTTTCAATTCCGGCACTATCATATATTTTATCCTGCTGATCGGGTTGCTCGTTTGGGGGCTTTATTATACCCGCCGGCATAGAAAGGTAATTCTTAACACCATCCTGTTGGGCCTTATTTTTCTGCTGATAGGTTATTCCACCTTTTTTCTGCTGATCATCCGTTCCAATGCCAACACACCCATCGATGAAAATTCCCCGGAGGATGCTATTGGCATGCTTTCGTACCTGAACAGGGAACAGTATGGTACTTACCCGATATTCTACGGACAGTATTACAATGCCCCGGTTATTGATTATGAGGATGGCACGCCCATATATGTCAAAAGCGAAAAGAAAGGAAAATATATTATCACCGACGACAGGAAAGGTACCCAGCCGGTTTTTGATCCGGATTTTACGACTATCTTTCCCAGGATGTGGAGCAGCCAGAAACCAGGTCATATCAAGTTATACAAAAAGTGGGGAAAGATCAAGGGGCGCCCCATAAATGTGAGGAAAGGGGATGGCTCGTCAGAAGTCAGATACCGGCCAACATTCATCGAAAACCTGCGGTTCTTCTTTCGTTATCAGTTGGGCCATATGTATTTCAGGTATTTTATGTGGAATTTTGCCGGCCGGCAGAATGATATTGAAAGCCAGGGTGAGCCGGAACATGGAAACTGGATCAGCGGGATAAACTTCATTGATTCGATGCGGATCGGGAACCAGGCTGATCTTCCTGAAAGCAGGCAAAACCCGGCACATAATAAGTTTTATTTTCTACCCCTGATACTGGGCCTGATCGGCTTCTTTTTTCATCTGAACAAGAATAAGAAAGATACGCTCGTGGTCTCCCTGTTATTCCTGATGACAGGAATAGCCATTGTCATCTTTCTGAACCAGTACCCATTGCAACCGAGAGAGCGTGATTATGCCTATGCCGGGTCGTTTTATGCTTTTGCCATCTGGATTGGCCTGGGTGTGTTGGCCCTCTATGATGCTTTGGCAAAAAAGAAAGGTGACCAGGTGGTGATTGCCATGGTTGTTACCGGCATCAGCTTGCTGCTGGTACCTGGTATCATGGCCACACAAGGCTGGGATGATCATAACCGCTCCGGCAGGTATGCAGCACGGGATTTTGCCACAAACTACCTGAACTCATGTGACCCTAATGCGGTGCTCATCACTTTTGGGGATAATGATACCTTCCCTTTATGGTATGTCCAGGAAGTGGAAGGTGTCAGAACCGACATCCGGGTGGTTAACCATATGCTGGCTTCCGGTGCATGGTATGTTCAACAGCTTTCACGCAAGGTGTATGATGCTGATCCGTTGCCATTTACATTAAAGCCTTCCCAATATGAAAAAGGTGTAAATGCATATGTTCCATTCTACGACAGGGGGATCAAGGGCTATACGGAATTGAAGGAGGTTATTGATTTTATAGCGAGTGAAAGGGATCAGACCAAGCTGAGCTTACAGAGCGGGAGAAAACTCAATTACGCTCCGACCCGTAAGGTCAGGCTGACTGTTGATTCTGCCAAATGCGTTCAGAACGGAATAGTACCACTTGAACTGGCTGGTCAGATCGTACCTTATATTGATTGGGAGATCAAACAAGGCGCTATTTATAAAAACGACCTCATGCTGCTCGACTTTTTGGCTACCAACAATTGGGAAAGGCCGTTATATGTTGCCAACCCCAGCAGCTTGACGGAGGTGATCGACTTCGATGAATATTTCCATCAGACGGGTATGGTTTATAAGTTCATGCCAGTTAAAGCAAAGGAATTTATTCCCGGTATTGGTGGGGTCGATGCCATGGGATCATATGATATCTTAATCAACAAATGCAAGTGGGGCAATCTGAATGACCCCTCAGTTACAGTCGACAGGGAAAGTTACCGCAATTCAAGGTTGCCCCGCCAGAACTATTTACGCTCTGCCGAAGCAATGCTTAACAGGGGTGACAAAGATAAGGCCGTTCAATTGCTGGATACCTGCATTCATTATTTCCCGCATGAAAAGATCACATTTGGAATGCTTATGATCCCCTTTGCTGAGCTCTATTTTAATGCTGGTGAGCCCGAAAAAGGCAAGGAAATACTTGAGATAATGATCCACAGGTATGAAGATGATCTGCGTTATTATGATACTGTTGATCCGGATTTTGCAGCAAGCTTTTACAAGCAGGATATTCAGCGTGCAATCTCAATACTTCACAGGCTTGGCGAAATCGCAAAGGAAAACAAGTATGATGACCTGGGAGCACGTGTCGACAGTGTCGTCTTTCAGCAGATCGGACAATATTGAGCCACTGATTACTTCGCAGTCCTGGCACGAAATGCTTTAATTGGAATAATGGAATGATGGAATGTTGGAATAAAGCAGGGTTATTAATGCGAATCAAGAGTTGAAATAGTTTTTTTTACCACAAAGGTCACAAAGGATATCACAAAGTCACTCTAAGGACTATAGAATTATCCGTTTAATACCATCTTTCAAATGTTTGACATTAAAGTTTGCCAATAAACCTAACTTATATCCTGAAAGCTTCAAATAAGTGAGTATTTGGGCCATGTGTATATCCGCATTCATAAAAATCAAATTTTTTCTTTGGATACTTTGTGAAGTACTTTGTGAATTCCTTTGTGACCTTATATGTTTGTAAAATCAAAGGTAAAGAAAAAAAGCTCAACTTTGAGGCAAGAAGGGTGGATGTGT
>DAOWEV010000003.1 GCA_030638325.1 Bacteroidales bacterium | reverse complement strand
GTTGTACAGGGGCTTGTCCAGGTTAGGGCATTAGCAATTTATTTCAGGATTTGCTTGGAAACGACCAATCTGTTCACCTGGTTGGTGCCTTCGTAGATTTGTGAAAGTTTGGCATCCCGCATCATTTTTTCTACCGGATGATCTTTTGAATAGCCTTCCCCTCCCATTACCTGAACGGCATCAGTGGTTACCTTCATGGCCATGTCAGTCGCTAAGTATTTGGACATGGCCGATAGTTTGGAAAAATCTTTTTGATTGTTGTCATATGCCCAGGCAGCGCGCCATACCAGCATTTTAGAAGCTTCTATCTTCGTTGCCATATCTGCAAGCATGAAAGATACTCCCTGCAGAGCAGTTATCGGGGCGCCAAACTGTACCCTGTTCTTCGCCCACTCTCTTGAATGATCGAAAGCGGCCCTGGCATTACCAACGGCTGCCGCCGCCACGCATGTCCTGGTCCTGTCAAAGGTCCTCATGGCGATGATAAAACCATAGCCTTCATTACCAAGCCGGTTTTCTTCCGGAACTTCAACATCTTCAAACTTGATCTCATTCTGTACAGATGCCCTTTGTCCCATTTTGTTCAGCCTTGAAACCATGGTGATGCCGGGAGAGTCGGCTTTGACCATAAAAGTAGTAAGGCTCCTGGAGCCACGTTCCGGATCTACCAGTGCAAATACGGTAATATATTCTGCAACATCTCCATTGGTAATAAATCTTTTATGCCCGTTAAGTATATATTTATCTCCTTTTTTTATGGCCGTGGTTTTTATGCCCTGAACATCGGAACCCGCATTTGGTTCTGTAAGAGCATAAGCTGCAACAGCTTTCTTTTCCATGATCTCTCCGTAAATTCGCTTTTTCTGTTCCTCAGTGGCTGCGATCAGGGTTGGAGTGAGAGCCAGGGTACTGGCATCAATGCAAATACCAATTCCGGTGCATCCATAACCAAACTCCTCAGAAGCCAGTCCACTTTCAAAAATGTTAAACCCATTCCCTCCGTATTTTACCGGCAAGGATCCATTGATGACCTTTTCGTCATATGCAGCCTTCACGATATCCCATGGGAATTCTGCAATTTCATCGTATTTCATCCTGTTGGGAACGATCCATCGCTCTGTAAAATCACGGTATTTCTCAACGATCTCCTGATGTTCTTTTGTTAATTGAAAGTCTATCATAATAAACAATATTATTTATCGTGGTTAATAAAGTATAATTCGCAAACAAATATAGGGATTATTTATAATTGAGCACATCACAGGGTAAAAACCTTATTAATCACTTTCGTCATGATCCATGCTTTTATTATACATCGTCATGGCCTTCAGGCTCATACCCATGTTGGAAAAACCGCCATCATGAAACAGATTTTGCATGGTGACTTTCCTGGTCAGGTCAGAGAACAAAGAAGTTCTTTCGCCGTTTCCCGGGCTGCCAGTGAGGTATCCGGGCCACTCAGCATCTTGGCTATTTCTTCCACCCGTTCTTCATCATCAATTCTTTTCATGTAAGTCCTGGTAGTATCGTCAACAGATTGTTTAAAAACCAGGTAATGATGTGACCCTTTGCCGGCTATTTGCGGGAGGTGAGTAATAACGATCACCTGCATATGCTGTGCAGTCTGAAGAAGAACATCCCCTACCCTTCCTGCCACATCACCGGAAATGCCATTGTCGATCTCGTCAAAAATGATAGTAGGTAACAGGTTCTTTTGAGATATCAGGGATTTAATACTCAACATCAACCGCGACAGTTCTCCTCCGGATGCAACACTTGAAAGATCCACCGGTTCAAATCCCTTGTTTGCATTGAATAAAAATTTGATTTTGTCAATGCCGTCATGATCCGGAGCATCATTCAATGTATGCTGTATCCTCACACGGGCGTCAGGGATGCCCATTTTTGCCACGGATCCCATCACATCCTTTTCAATAGATGCCAGCGACCTTATACGTTGTTCGGATATCTTTCCGGCTAAAGTTAGAAGCTCATTATAAATCACATCGATACTTGCCGTCAGTTGTTCAATCTCATCTTTCACCGTCATGATCCCGGCCAGTTTCTCATGAAGCTCATCCTGGATATCAAGCAATTCTTCAACAGTTGCAACTCTATGCTTTTGCTCCAGCCTGTATAAAGTCTCAAGCCTGTTATTCACCTGTTCAAACTGGTCGGGATGATACTCGATGCCAGGCTCCAGGCGGTTTATCTCGTCCGAGATATCCCGTAAATCAATAAGGCTGGAATCTATTCTGGAAAATATTTCTTCAATTGATGCATGATATGTTGTTACCTTGCTCAGTAGATTTTTTAATTCTTCCAGTTTCCCTATAATGTTATCATCAGATTCTGAAAGTAGCATTCCGGATTCAAACAGTCTGCTTTTTATCTCCTCGGCATGTGTTAACACACTTAGTTGTTCTTCTAATTTCTTCTGTTCTCCTGGATCCAGGCCGGCAGCTACAAGTTCATCATAAAGAAACTGGGAATAATCTTTTTCGGCAACAAACTTCTGCTCTTTCTCTTTCAAATCTTCAAGCTGATGTATCAGGTCTTTGTATTGGGAAAATTTCATCCTGTACTGGTTCACCATTTTGGTAATACCAGCCACATTGTCAACCACCGCAAGCTGAAAGTCAGAATCGTTCAACGTGATGGTAGATTGTTGTGAATGAATATCCACCAGTTTATCTCCAAGCTCCTTTAAAACATTGAGACTGACCGGGGTATCATTTATAAAAGCACGCGATTTTCCTTTTGCACTGACTTCTCTTCTGAGGATGGTATGGGGTTCATAATCCAGGTCATGTTTCTTGAAGAAGTCCTGGAGTTGGTAATCATTAACATGAAAGATCCCTTCGACCACGCATTTTGAGGATTTATCTTTTAACACCTGGGTGTCGGACCGTTTCCCAAGAATAAGCGAGATGGCCCCTAACAGAATTGATTTTCCCGCACCCGTTTCGCCGGTGATCACTGAAAGGCCGGAATAGAAGTTCATCTCCAGCTCCTCAATCAGTGCATAATTCTTTATTTTCAGACTTTTAAGCATGCTGTTACTGCTTCATCCGGTCGTATTCTCTGGAATGGGAAGGATCGATTTGTTTCATAATATCGGCTGCTTCCCCTCTTTCTGCAGACGATCCTTCAGAGAACACATTGATAATTTCATCGCGCTTGGCATCCACGAGGAGTTGCAGTAAAAACATGCCCGGGCGCAGCTTTTTGACTTCCTGAAGGTCTTTTAAAGATCTTAAAATGCCAGCCTTTCCTATTTCAGCATCATCATACATTTTATCCATACCTTTCCTGTGATATACATACAGGAACTTTCTGAGTGGCTTGTAGGAAACGTTCAGAAAATTTTCCACCAGCCAGTATCTGTTCCGTTGGCCATCAAATGACTTCCATCCTTTGGCAGCTGAGTTTTGTGCTGCATTTACGACATTCTGGGCTGATTCATAATAAGGAGTTCCTCCTTCATTAATAAAAGAATCGAAATCCATACCTATAAAAATATATGCATAAAATGCCAGCACGGAAGTCAGGTTTGACGTAAAGGTATTCTGATAAAAGTCCAATGGCTGGTTCTCAATGTATTTAAAGGAAAAGCTCTTATCAACGTAATTCAACAGGGGGGTGTTAAGAGAAGCATCGAAAACAGGCCTTGTGACCGCCATGGTCAGGGTGGCTACGAATTCATCTGCCGACAATCGTCGTTCAATGGTGATAAGCAAAGAGCAATCGATCCGCTCATCCGGCTCATAGGTATAATTTGTCCATTGCCTGTTATTCATGAACTCATATATGGCACTTTTCAATGTTTCAAATACCTGTTTGTTAGTTACTTGCACTTGTTGTGTGTTAATTTCCACACGGCACATCAACTCCTGCCCTTTCAGGGTAATTAATGAAGAGAGCCACAGCATGATGAGGAGAAATATAATCCGCATAAAAACTTTTATTCCTTCGGTATTTTATTTAATATGATCAACGATTTTATCCACAATATCTTTTGCAACTTCAGATTTTAATTTCAACCCGAATTCTTCTATTTTCCCCGACCTGTCAAATATGGTGATCTTATTGGTTTCACTCTTAAATCCTGCACCTTTATCATTCAGCGAGTTCAGTATGATCAAATCCAGGTTCTTGGATTCCAGTTTCTGCCTCGCAAAACTTTCCTCATCATCTGTCTCCAATGCAAAGCCAATTAGGAACTGATCTTCCTTTTTGATTTTACCAAGTTCGGCAAGGATATCTTTAGTCTGTTCAAGCGGGATAGAGAGGGTTGCTTTGGACTTTTTGATTTTGGACGTGGCTGGGCTTTCAGGCCTGAAATCAGCCACTGCAGCAGACATAACAGTTATATCCGCCTTTGTGAATGATCGTCTACAGGCTTTGTACATTTCTTCAGCTGAGACAACATCAATTCTTTTGATACCGGGGTGTTTTGCCTGAAGATTGACCGGGCCGCTGATGAGTGTGACTTCGGCTCCCCGGGAGGCCAGCTCCTCAGCAATCGAGAAACCCATCAAGCCGGATGAATGGTTTCCAATAAACCGGACCGGGTCGATAGCTTCATGTGTTGGGCCGGCAGTAACCATTGCTTTCTTGCCGGCCAGTGTCCCGGACCCTGTAAAATGTCCTTGAATTGCTGCCAGAATATTTTCAGGTTCTTCCATCCTGCCTTCTCCATGAAGTCCGCTTGCCAACTCCCCGACTGCAGGATCAATCATGATATGACCATATGACTGTAATATCTCAATATTTTTTTGTGTCGCAGGATGCCTGAACATGTCAAGATCCATTGCAGGGGCAAACATAACTGGGCATTTAGCAGACAAACACACCGTCATAAAGAAGTTATCAGCAATGCCCGTTGCCATCTTGGCCATGGTATTGGCAGATACCGGGGCCACCACTAACAAGTCGGCCCACCTGCCCAGGTCAACGTGACTGTTCCAGGAGCCATCATCCGGATCAAAGGGTTCAATCAGCACCGGGTGTTCCGACAGGGTTGAAAGCGTGAGCGGGGCTACAAAATCCCTGGCAGCAGGTGTCATCATCACTTTTATCCGGGCGCCTTCTTTCTTCAGAAGACGGACAAGTAATGGGATCTTAAAAGCAGCAATGCTGCCTGTTATTCCAATTACTATATTTTTATCCTGAAGCATGAAGTTTTTATCAACTACGGTAAATACCGCCTATTTGTTTATGTCCAGTTCCTTATGAGGGTTTCTGAAATATATTTGTTCATTCAGGAATTCCTGAACTGCGATCAGGGTAGGTTTTGGGAGCCTTTCATAAAACCTGGCTATCTCGATCTGCTCCCTGTTCTCAAAGATCTCTTCAAGGTTGTCTGTGGGCGCAGCAAATTCTTCAACTTTTCGATTCAGGTCGTCTTTCATCTCAAGACTGAGTTGATTAGCTCTCTTTGAAAGCACCACAACGGTTTCATAAATGTTACCGGTTTGTTCATAAAACTTGTGCTTATTCCTGGTAACCGCTTCGGGTTCTGTTTTTACCTTCTTATAATCCATTTTTATTTAAAGATTTTATAATTAGCGAGTTTAAGTAAATGCAATGAAATTAATTTTGGGTTCTTTTTAATACATTTGCATGCATTGTATTGGCTTCTTTTCTATACTGGGTTTCAGGATATTGAAACAAAAGTTCATTATAAGAGTCGATCGCGGACTGAAGCCGGTCCCCCTGTTTTTTCGATATGCTGTTCATAGCATAATGATAATAAGATTTCAGAATATAATAAAGGATATCTTCCTTATATTCGGTATCAGGGTAATCCCTCAGAAGATTGTTGAAGGAAGTGATAGCTGCATCATATGCACGCATCCTGAGGTACAACCTGGCGATGTTGTATGCTTTTATCTGTAACTTAGCCCTCAACAGATCAATATATTTATTACAGTCCTCCACTCGATCACTTGAAGGATACATTTCAATGAAGAGCTGTAATTCAGTGAGTGCCAAATATGTGTTTGTTTGATCAAGGCTTGATCTTGGAGAGTCGAGAAAATAACAATAAGCGCTCAGGAACATGGCCTCTTCTGCAAATTCACTCCTTGGGAAATTTTGTGTAAAACGCTTAAAATAATAACTTGCCAGGATATGATCCTCCTGTTTATAATAGCAATAAGCAAAATAATAGTTCAGTCTCTCGGATTTTTCAGTCCCTTTATAGAAATTGATGAGTTGCTGGAAAAGCTGCAATGAATGAACATAATCGCCTTTTTCATAGTAATCAATGGCCGCTGCATACTTGGCTTCGCTATCACTGCTTTTCAATAATTTCTGATGGCCGCCGCAAGCGGTCAGGATCATTAGAAGGATAAAAATATAAAGGTGCCCTATTTTCACGGTGCAAAAGTATAACTTTTCAATGAATTATAAAAACGAAACATCTTTCCAAATATTATTAAGCTGCATAATATTTGAATTATTCCTGTTTTATTAATAATTTTGACGGCGAAAAATCTTATTTTTTAATTAAAAATACATTAAAGTGGATTTATTTGATAAACTTTCTGATAAGATGGGCCCTCTTGGCAAGTATTACGAAGATGGTCATGGATATTATTTTTTCCCCAGGCTGGATGGACCGATCTCCAGCAGGATGATGTTTAACGGCAAGGAAAAACTTGTGTGGAGTCTGAATAACTACCTCGGCTTCGCCAACCATCCTGAAGTCAGAAAAACAGATGCAGAAGCAGCAGCTAAATATGGCCTGGCTTATCAGATGGGGGCTCGTATGATGTCGGGTCAGACAAAGTTCCACGAACAGTTTGAACATGAGATTGCCGAATTTGTCGGGAAAGAGAGTGCCTATTTACTGAACTATGGATACCCGGGCATGGTTTCCATTATAGATGCACTTGTTGACAGAAAAGATGTCATTGTCTATGATTCCTCCGCACATGCCTGTATCATTGATGGAATGAGGCTTCATATTGGAAAACGGTTCGTTTATCCTCATAATGATATGGAGAGTCTGGATAAGCAACTGGCCAGAGCAACGAAGATCATTGAGAAAACCGGTGGCGGCATTCTTTTAATCACAGAAGGTGTTTATGGTATGGTTGGAGACCTGGGTGACCTGAAAGGTATGGTTGAACTTAAGAAGAAATATAATTTCCGCATCCTGGTAGACGATGCACATGGCTTCGGCACAATGGGAGCAAAAGGAATCGGTACAGGAGAAGAGCTGGGTGTTCAGGATGAAGTTGATATTCACTTTGCTACTTTTGCCAAATCATTTGCAGGGATCGGAGGGTTTGTTGCCAGCAAGCGTCCTATCATCAAGTACCTGATCTATAATATGAGGTCTCAGGTATATGCCAAATCACTTCCGGTTGCCATGACTATCGGAGCTCTTAAAAGACTTGAAATACTTAGGAATGAGCCACAACACAAAGAAAAGTTATGGACCATCGTGAATGCCCTTCAAAAAGGACTTAGGGAAGGAGGGTTTAACATAGGAAAAACGAAATCACCAGTGACTCCGGTCCTTTTCTCCGGAGGACTTATTGAAGCATCAAATGTAACTTATGAGCTTAGAGAAAAATATAATATCTTTTGCACAGTAGTCATTTATCCCGTTGTACCAAAAGGTGTTATTATGCTTCGTCTGATTCCTACCGCTATACATAGCCTTGAAGATGTTGAGTATACCCTGGATTCTTTTGCCAAGGTTAAGAAAGACTTCGATACAGGACTTTTTAAAGATTTCAGGCCTATGAAGCTGGAATCATTTTGAGTTGAAAGGTAACTATTTAGGTGGTTAATAAATTTATATACATTAGTTTATTTTGTCATAAATAAGTCATTTAATGGTCATTCGATGGTCATTCAATGGTCATTCGATGGTCATTCAGTAGTCATTCAATGGTCATTCAATAGTCATTCGATGGTTATTAAAATGACGCGAAGCAAATGACAATTGAATGACAGCGAAGCAAATGACGAAAGAGACATGAATAGAGCATTGCTAAATAATTACGTTGAAAGTTAAAGGTGACTAATAAGAATTATTCTTTTCCATATAAGATTTACCGGAGGATCAGGTATACGAGGTATGTCCGGCGTAAGCGTAAAATGGAGCTACGGCAGATCAGGAAAGATGCTAAGGAAGAAAAGAAAGAGATAAAAAAACAGGCGTCCGGCCACATCATAAGCGAACGGAGCCTAGGTAAACAAAAACGTAAATACGATAAGGACCAAACAAAACAGCAGCAACAGCAATTACGACAGGAACTGCGCCAGCAATACAAGGAATCGGCCCCTGAACGGATCGAAATGATCCGGAATGAAAAGGCACAGAAAAAGAGAGAGCGGCACGAGAGAAAAAGAAGGATCAGAAGATTATTATGGTATCTCTTCAAAAGAAGGGTCAGAAAAACCATCCAAAGCCTGAGATCAATAAACAGGGAAACGATCTTACGAAAGTACCGGCAATTCAAGAGTAAAAAAGACAGCTACAAACAATTTATACTGATCCTCACCAACTCAACTACTTTATTCCTGCTGGCGTACTTCACGATTTACCTGATCTCACAAGCGACCACTATATTAGCCGCTTACTTTTTCGAATTTCCCGTTATCTGGTACTATTGGGAAGTATACTTTAACATCGGCGTGGAAACCTGGACCCCGGATTCAATTAAGGTGATATATGCTTCCGGCCCGGTGATTGCTTTGATGGCAGGCTTTGTCTTTCTTATCATATACAGCAAGGTAAGAGAGTTATCGGGATATTTCAAATTATTCTTTCTCTGGGGATTCCTTCATTCTATTGCCATGTTTTTCGGAGCTATGCTTATCGGATCCTTATTCGGGGAGGGCCTGGGCCATGTGCTGAGTTGGATGTATGTGATGGATACCGGAAAATTACTGTATTCGATATTCGCAATATTTGCTTTACTTATCGCCGGATTTGCTACCACAAAATCCTTCCTGATCTCGGCCAATTCATATTATAACGAGCTGACAAGGGCTAACAGGACCTTGTTTGTTTCAAGCCAGGTAGTTTTTCCCATCCTGATTGGGAATGCCCTCCTTATACTCATCCGTATGCCCCGTTTTATGTTCTATGAAGCATTGATCATGTCAACACTAATCATAGTGGTACTGCCTGTCATCGGGACTTATTCATCTTATAACGACCTGTTTTTTGATAAAGAGGAACGAAAAACCGGAATTTTCTGGAAAGCGCTTCTGGCACTTATCCTGATGATATTGATATACCGTGTGGTATTGTCAGAAGGGATCCGTATCGGAAGCTGATCCAGGGGTCATCTTGAAACAACCATGACCTTCTTCAAACCCGCTCCTTCCTTTGTTACGATTTTAATCAGGTAAATGCCCGGTTCGTAATGGTCCATGTGGATCACTGTCCCGGAATCATATACCGGAAAATGACCCTTTAACTTTCCGTTTAAGTCAAATACTTTAACATACTGAATATTAAGTTCTGACTGGATATACATCTTTCCATCCGTAACAGGGTTTGGGAATGCGTTTACCTTTGCGCTGATCTCATTGCTTTCAATCCCTCCTACTCCATTCGGAACAAGCTCAACATCCAATACAGTTGACTCCCTGTTAGTTACATTTACATTGCTAATATACTCCGTATAATACCCCTGAGCTGAAAACCTGAGGGTATAGGTTCCTTCATAAATATATTTGTGATAATTTCCATTGGGCAGGCTGGAAAATACCATAGAGCTGTCTAGATCATGCATGGTAACAAACACCTCAGCTTCTACCGGCAGGTTGGTTGCGGAATCCCTTACGATACCCCGGACACCATAAAGGCTTTGCTCCATAAAGTTTAAGAGGGAGCGGTAATTATACTCCCAGTGAGCCGGTAACTGACTGGCAGGAATCATCATATCATTAGACATTTCAAGTGTGAATTCCCGGCACTGATGGAAATAATTCATATAATCCTGTCGTCCTCCGGCAATAGTATACCATGCATAACCGTTTGTAATGCCATCATCAAAACCATTCATATAGCTGAAAGGACTGTAAAGTTGAGCAGTATCGGCATACTCATGACAGACATAAGTCCACCAGTTATCATCTGCATGTAATCGTGGCCAGGTATCCCACGGATAATTGCACACTTCAGCCCCGCTATGAATATTGGCCCCGGCCGTAAAATCATAATCTTCAGCCAATTGCATAAAGGCTAAGGTTTCAGCCTGCCACTCGTTTCCATCAGGATGGGGGCCGTCTTCAGGATCCGGGTAATTCCTGTTCAGATCCACCCAGTTAGCATTGTACCGCTGGGCGCCGCTCACAGTATTATTCCCTCCTGCATATGTGCCATCAGGGTTAGCCAGGGGATTTATCCAGATATCAATATTATCAACAAGGTACGTGATATCGTCATTGTTGCCATAATTAGCCAATAAATGATCTATCAGTCTTAATAGTATGACATAACCGACCAATTCATTTCCATGCATGGTGGAGGTGTAAAGAAATTGTGGTTCGTTCTCCTCAAAACCTACATTATCAGATATCCTGACAAACATCAGCTCACGTCCCTGGACTGATTGCCCGATGCTGAATACCTGGCACAGACCGGGGTAATCCTGGGCAAACTGTTCCATCATATCAATATACCCATCATAGGTAGGGTAAAAATCCCAATCCAGGATATCACGAATGTCGATGATGTCTGACATATTGGGGTTCTTCAGCAAATCACCGGGGTGTGGCAGGGAAACGTACTCAATATTCAGATCAATGAAGTTGCTAAACTCCTTACTGTTGGCATAGGCGAAAAAAGTGTTCCCGGTTGATCTTCCATCGATAGAAACGATCCTGGAAATGTCATTAAGCATGGCTTTATCCGGCAGGGAGAAAGAAAAATATATTTCCCCGTCATTTGAAAAGAGCTCTTCAATGATCAGTTCCTTGTCGAAGGATTGCCCACTCATCATCATGGCAGCAGCACAAAAAAGAGCAGTAAAAAATAGCCTGATAGTTTTCATTTGAATGATAATTGATGATTAGCGTGTAAAAGTAATATTTAATTAAATGCGTTGTAGGGAAAAGGTGGTTGTTTTCCAATAATTAGACACCACATTAATGTGGTGGCACATTAATGTGGTGGATATTTTGACCGGAATTCCGCAATCGCTTGCGACAGGCTATTATAAACCGCTTTGTTTACGCGTACCAGGGGCAGGCGCAAATTATTGGAACACAATCCCAGAATTTCAAGCGCCGCTTTGATACCGGAAGGATTTCCGTCAGCAAACAAGTTGTTTATAATATCCGTAAGATCATAATGTATGCCCGATGCCTTTTTGAATTTTCCTTGTAAACCATGTTCAACCATTGTTGAGAACTCGCCCGGAAAAGCATTGGCAACCACAGAGATCACACCCTCCACGCCAATCGATAGCAATGGCAATGTGATAGCATCATCACCTGAGATGACCAGAAATCCGGCGGGCTTTTTCCGGATGATCTCCATGATCTGGACAAGGTCTCCTGAAGCTTCTTTGATGCCAATAATGCTGTCAAAATCGTGGGCTAACCTGAGTGTTGTATCAGCATTCAGGTTACAACTCGTTCTGCCGGGCACATTATAAAGGATCAAAGGCGCCGGACTTGCGGCAGTGATGGCCTTGTAATGGTTGTATATCCCTTTCTGCTGGGGCTTATTGTAATAAGGACAAACTGACAGTATGGCATCGATGCCCTCGAATGACATTGATTTTATAGTGTTTATGACCTCCTGGGTGTTGTTACCTCCAATGCCGACAACAACAGGGACTCTGCCATTGACTGTTTCAATCACAAAATTGATAACTGCCTGCCTTTCATCCCAGGAAAGTACTACAGACTCACCTGTTGTGCCCAATGCTACGATATAATTAACCCCATTGGCAATAATGTGTTCTATAATTTTTTCGAAAGAGGAAAAGTCTATTGTGCCGTAATTATGAAAAGGAGTGACAATAGCAACCCCTGTACCTTTGAATTTATTGTTCATTTCGCCCGGGATTTAATTGTTTCAAATAATGGTGAATATGATGAAGCAACTCCTTCAATCCGGTTCCTTCAGCATATTGTATCATAATATCATGTGTCTTATCATTCATTTCATCAAAGATACCGACTTTAAGATGAGCCTGGGAGACAGCAGCAATGCATTGCAGAGGAAATTGCCTGTGAATGTTCAGGTCTATTAATACATCAAACTCTTTACCGGCAAAATCTTCTGCTTTACCGGCTTTGGGTTTTTTGTACCAGTTTAATTGTTTTTCAAAAAAGAAATCAAATGCCAGCAAGGGCATTATGTTTAAAGTAAGCCTTTCTTCCCTGACATAGCCCAGCACTTTTACTTTAACCTGAAGATCCTGCCACTTTATAACTTCGGCATGAACAATATGATATGTTTGTTCATCGTCAAGTTCAAATAATATCCCAATACTTTTAACTGACTCAATATGAATTAATTTCCTGGTCCTTTGATTATTTTCAATCGCCTTCCGGAGGTAGTGCCTCCCTGCTGCGTGTTTTATTTTTTCCAGAATCTTCAAAATGCCGTCTTACTAAAAATGGGTATAAATGTATGAAAATTTAATCAATCGTTCTTTGTTCTACCACGAAATTATTGGGGAGGATGTATGTTTTGAGAGTTGAGAGTTAAGAGTTGAGAGTTAAGAGTTGAGAGTTGAGAGGGCGGGGCGATGCCATGAACCTGGGTTGGATAAAGGTACTCAAAAAGGAAGAAAGTTCAATTTAAACTTAGAAATCTGCCTGCTTTATATAATCTGGAAATAATAGAATCCTTTTGCTCTCAGCTGGATTAAACAAAAATGGCTCGACATCTTTCGATATCTTATTAAGGTCAAGTCTGGAAACAACGGAGAGAAGATGTTCTTTTAACATATCAGGAGAAGAGATCCCGGCTTTCTGATCCAGGTAAGCATAATTGGGTTTGGCTTTGCTCATCAAAAATATTGCATCATAAAAATCCCTCCCCTTCTTACGTTTCCTGTTAATGATTGCCCAGATTTTCTGGGACAATAGAAGATCGACAGGAGTTATAAATATCCTTGTAAATATGTCGAACTTATTCAAAATATACTCCCCGGGAGTGAAAAGAAAGTCCTGGGGCTCTGTGTCAAGCTGGATCAAGATTTTTTCTTCAGCATAGCCTGATAAACCCTGCCGGTAAAGAATACCCGGAAATTTCAAGTAACAATGGAAAGCATTACCTGGAATACTTTTCATTTCGACTTCATATCCCAGTCGCGATAACTGCCTCTCAATACCAAACGATATTTGTTTGAAATGGTCATAATGAAGACCCGTATTGTCAAAGTCGAGATCCTCAGAAAACCGCTGGTTATTATGAACTATTCTGAGGCATGTTCCTCCGAGGAAAAACAACTTGTTTGCAAATGATCCATTGTATATTAATTCAAGGATCCTGTATTGAAGATATTCCCTGAGAATAAACCGCCTGTTGACACGAAGGTTTTCGGGATAGTATTTTTCTAATTCTTTCAGGTCAACCATTAAGCTTTTTTATTATTGGATTTAAACGATTTGATAATGCTTTTGAGTGAATCAGCTCTATATATTCCTTCAATAAATCCGGATCAATCGTGTCTTTGATAATAGAATAATTCCATCGTACTCCTTCCATGTCTTCTTCCGTTTTCAGATCAGGATTCAGGTATAAATAGTCGATGATGGCCTTTTCAGGATGTGCTATTTTGATTGTACAGGCTTCATTTACCATCAACTTATATCCAAACATCATTGAAGGCCTTAAATGACGGTAAACAAATCTCCCTGAAGAGGTTTGGAACGCTATGGTTTTCAATGAACTAACTGATATATAAGAGAACGTAGCCTCTGGAATAAAATGATAGTAGGCCAATGCACTTTCAAGACTAATATATGATGGCGAATAGATGAGATTAGCAATTCGGAATCTGAAATGCTCATCTTGTTCAATGTCGGAAAACAGGTACCAGTTATTCCGTATTTTCTGCAGATAGCCTCTCTGTTGCCATTCTACAAGTCGTCTCGTGTCAAAATCAGGGATGGTTTTAAGCACTTCCTTTGCTGAAAAGATCTGATAAGGATAAAACAACTCCTTAAACTGTAAAAAATTCATTTTATTTCCATTTTTTGTCAAAATTAACAATTTTTGGAAATATAACTTACTTTAATAATTCATTATCTCATTTCTTAGTGGAGTGAGAGTTGAGAGATGAGAGTTGAGAGTTGAGAGATGAAGACCGAAGTCGGAAGTCGGAAGACCGAAGAGGAGGACTGAGGGAGTGAGGGAGTGAGAGATCTTATACATCGTGCAATTCTACCACATTTTGATTGCCCGATGTAGGAGATTGCGCGATATTCGATTTCCAAAGTTTGGCCTACCTCGTTAAATCTTATACATCGCGCAATCGCGCAATCGTGCAATTCTGTATACTATCTCATTCTAACAACCTTCCTGGTAGCAATTTCCCGACCTGCTCTCACCCTGACAAAATATATTCCGTTGGGCAGGTCGGATACATCCCACACATACTGGTGTTTTCCTTTTTGATCAAACCACTGGGTTATCATTTCTATTTGTTGGCCTATCTGGTTGAATATTGCAATTTCAACATTTGCAGCTTGCTGAAGTTCATATTCGATGGTTATTGAGGTGGAGAATGGATTGGGGTAGTTATGGATTTTTATACCGGTTGAAATATTCTCTTTTGAAAATGGAAATTCATCTGTCCCTACATAGAGCAAATTTGTCTCATATATAGAACGGCCATGTGTGCCAGCTCTTAAATACCTGCCGGAGGGCATATCTGCATAATCAAAATCAAACACAGGAACAAACGGCATCCCCTCACTGGCATAATTCCAGTTTGTGCCGCCATTGGTTGACTGGTATACTCCAAGGTCATTGGCAAGGTATAAATGATCTGTGTTTTCAGGATCAATAAAAAGGTCGTTGCACGGCAAATCGGGCAGGTCACCTGAAATATTTGTCCAGATTTGTCCGAGATCAGTTGATTTGTAAACTTTGTTTCCGGGTGAGAATCCGGTCCGGACAATGTATAATGTGTTTTCCTCAACCGGATCGGTAAGCACACGTGTGATCCATCTTTCCTCTCCGGAAATATTTGCCGTAACATCATTCCAGTTCTCTCCTCCATCTGTTGACACCTTCACTATTATTACAGAATCATGCATCGGTATGCTTCCTCCGCCGGTGGCAAAGATCATATTCATCGGATTTACTTTACTTTGATGCATGGTGCTAATAAATACTGGAGCTGCATTTAGCGCAATTGGTAAAAAGGGAGTTGATGCAGTTGTTGACCTTAATACGTGAATATTAGCAGTATAAAGCGTATCATTATTGGTGGGATGCATGAAAAATGGCGCTATCCAGGCACCGTTGGAATAATACAACTGGTTAAAAGTATTTCCGGTGTCTATGCTTTTTAGTAATTTACAATTTTGAAAAGATGCATATGCAATAGTTGGATTGGTGTGGTCAAAGAAACATTCCATACCATCTCCTGAAGCCACCAGGTCCCAATTGTTACCCCCATCAACTGTACGGGCTGTACCATTGTCTTGCATTCCGCCAAGAAGAATTTGGGGATCGGTTGGGTGGGAAGCAATCCTGTAAAACTGTAAAGTCTCCAGCCCCTCATTGACCGATGTTGCTGAAACTCCGGCATCGGTTGACTTGTATATACCTCCATCACAACCGATATATAAATAACCGGGATTTGATAGTGAAAATTTAAGTTGATGATAATCAGTATGAGTAAGGCTTCCCCAGGCGTTGTTCCCATGGGGCCTCTCTGGTGAAAAATTTATGCCGTCTGTGGTTTCGTGTAATTCTATGTTACCAATCAGAACGTGCTCCGGGTTCCATGGATTTACCGCTATACATAAGTCATAGAATCCCTGGTCCCTCCACCCCCCGCCATAATTACCACCCAGCGGAACACCTGCTGAGATTTGATCCCAGTTTCCACCACCATTTACAGATTTATAAGCTCTCGTGGTTCCCATAAATGGATTGCTGCCACTAGGTTCGTAAGTAACAGCATATATAGTATCAGGATTTGACCTGGAAATGTCAATATGCATTCTCGCTATTGTGTTTTGCGCTTGTAAACCATTGTTACTCTGGCTCCACGAATTACCCTGGTCTGTTGAAATATAAAAACCGGAATTATTATTCATTCCACCAATTGCGGCATAAACAATATTCTGGTCGGTTGGGTGAAATAAAATATCCCAGGCATCTTCTACATCTAAGGTTTTATTCCAGGTAATACCGGCATCCGTGCTTTTCCAAACCCCTTCATTAGGAAGCCCGACTCCAAGATAAAAACAACCGCTGGCCATTGTTGCCATTACAATATTGGAATTATGCGGATTAACTGCTAAATCGCTAAAATGGGTTTGATCTCCAAACCCATTTGTAATAAGCTGCCATGTTAAACCACCATTAATTGATTTATACAAACCTTTTCCACTGAAATGGATGAATCCTGCCAGAAATACGGCTTCACCCGTACCTGCATAAATTGTTTCGGGATTGTCAGGGTCAATCGCTATTGAGCCATAAGATAAAGATTCCAGGTGCCTGCCTACATCCATCCAGTTTTCGCCTCCGTCTGTGGTTTTCCAGATACCGCCACCTGCAGCCCCTATATAAACCGTTAAAGGATCGGTTGGGTGCACAGCCACTGCCCGTACCCGGCCACTCAGAACCCCCCAGTCAGGCATAATTGAACCACCTTCCACCCCCTTCGGGCCTAAGGAAGTCCAGGGAAGCTGGGCAGCGTTTTTATAATGATTGTTTTTTATTTTTTTGATCTCTTTTGATTTTTCCCGATGATAGGTTTCATAAGGTATAGTATCGTATGGAAATGCCCTTTGTTTGTATT
This sequence comes from Bacteroidales bacterium, assembly GCA_030638325.1. Lineage (GTDB taxonomy): Bacteria > Bacteroidota > Bacteroidia > Bacteroidales > JAGOPY01 > DAOWEV01. The sequence goes on along the minus strand of DAOWEV010000003.1, from coordinate 4,599 downwards.
CCCACTCAAACCGTTTAAAAACTTTGGTGTTTTTAATATCTTCGGGAATATCATTCCATGATGAGATTTTCTGTGCGCTACAAATAGCAGGTGTCAGAAAGAAGGGAATCAAGATAAGCGGTGTGATTAATTTTTTCATAGTACTGTCCTCCAATTATATTGATTTTATCGATCATAAATTTACTAAATATTTTGAAATTCTATTTTATAATCACTGTTTTGTGAAATACTGAGTTGTTATTTGTTTCAAGCCTGATGAAATATAAACCTGAATTAAGGTTTCCTACCTGCCATTGGACATGATGCCTGCCGGCGGCCAGGCGCTCTTTCGTAAATGTCCGGATGATCCGGCCGTTCATGTCACTGATCTTGAGTTTAACGGTTCCGGGATCTGGTATTGTAAACTGGATGTTAGTTTGGTTGCGGAACGGATTCGGATAATTAAAGAGTTTTATTTCTGAAATATGATCTGAAAATTCATCTGCAGCAAGGCTAAGGGTATCCCAGTGAACAATTGTACCCCAGGCGCCTGCGGCATATCCCTGACCATCATTTGTATAACAGATTGAATAAAGGATATTATCCGTTCCTGAATCCTGTATTCCCCAGGTAATACCTCCATCATCTGTTAACAGTATCATTCCGTTGTTACCGGAGATAAGGCCATTGTCATTATCTTTAAAATGAACCGAATACAACCATGTGTTATATAATTTGGATGACCAGGTGTTGCCTCCGTCCGTGGTATGTAATATTATACTGCCCCCTCCATATACTGCATATTTATTTCCCACTATCCAACCTTTCTGAGGATCGGTAAAAAAGATTGATGTAAAGGAATAACCATTGGTATCAAATAACTGTTCTGTCCAGTTTTGGCCACCATCTGTTGTATTATATATTGAGCTTCCAACAACCCATCCATGATCATGATCCACAAAAAACACAGAATTTAAGGCTTCACAGGTATCACAATATTGTTGCTCCCATGTAGTTCCTCCATCACTTGTTTTCAGGATCCTTCCTTCACTATATCCATTAATGCCATAATATCCACCTACGGCACAACCATATGACTCATCTATAAAACAGACTTCAGTAAGAGAAATATTTGTATCCCACTTTTGAATAAGCCATTCTTCTCCGCCATTTGTTGTATTGATTATATAAGCTGTATCATTTGAATACCCAACGGCCCAGCCTTTATTTGAATCAATAAAGCTAACGGATTTCAGAAATCCTGAAATATTACTGTTTTGAGCCTCCCAGCTTGTACCACCATCGGAAGTATGTATAATTACTGAAACATAATCACCCCACCAGGAAGAATTTCTATCACTGCCTACTGCCCATCCGTTCATCATATCCGGAAAAGCAATTGAATACAGCCATGTACTGTTTCCCTGAGATTGTTGTTGCCATTCATCACCCCATTCACAAGATTTAAAAATGATACCCCGGTCACCAACAAGTGAGCCTGATCCATCAGGGCTGAAATGAACTGAATTTAAACTTAATGCTGTTGGCAATCCTATATTGACCCATGTAAGGCCACCATCATATGTTTTTAATAAATCACAAAAAACAGTTGTTATCCATCCTCCGTAAAAAATACCGCGATGCAACATCCATCCCTCCGATCTATCCTTAAAAAAGATTGAATAGTTTCCCATGGAACTTTCATAACCAATCCAATAAGATAGGGTTTCCCATGTATTTCCACTATCAATTGTATGCACAATACAGCATCCAACACTTTCGGTTGATGCCCATCCTTCACTTGAGCTTATAAAGAAAACAGAACTAAAACTGACATTTGTAATCTGTAGATCCCAGTTCAATCCTCCATTGATTGTGTTGTATAATCCACTTTCCCCTGCTATCCAACCATTCAATGAATCAACAAAAAACACTTCATTAAAGTCAATATATGTTGGCCAGCTCCACTGGGATATCCAATCTGCACCACCATTATTAGTGTGTAGAATGGCCCCATTTTCACCCACTGCCCATCCTTTACTGGAATCGATAAAAAAAACAGATTTCAGCCAGGAGGTGTTATCTGTTTTCTGAATATTCCAATTACTACCACCATCAGAAGTGTGCAAAATGATAAATTCACCAGGAATAGGATTGGGTTCTCCACCAACTATCCATCCGGTTTGGAGATCAGTAAAAATAACAGATCGTAGTCTGAGTTCGGTTCCACTGTCCTGAAAAGCCCAGTTAACTCCACCATCATTGGTATGAATAATTGTTCCATTTTCGCCTACTGCCCAAGCATTAAAATCATCAATAAAAAAAACATCCTCCAGGTCATTATTAGTGGGTTTGGGATATAGCATTTCCCATTGGGCAAATGAAAAAGAAGTTAAAAGTAAAAAGTTAAAAGTTAAAAGAATTGCTGCAGATAAGATTTTTGATTTCATAATATTTCCTCCTGATAATTTGATTAAAAATCTGTTTTAAATAAGTTCAGTAAAATTACAACCTGAATAGGGTAATTTCCTACCAGAGGGGTTACAAATGATGCGAGATATGTTACATGTGGAGAGATTTCAATAAGTTAAGCCCTGATTCTTAGCTTCAGGACTGTAGGACGGTAGGACTGTGGGACTGTAGGACGGTAGGACGGTAGGACTGTAGGACGGTAGGACGGTAGGACGGTAAGACTGTAGGACGGCAGGACGGTGGGAATATGGGTTTTAATCAATGTATTCTGAGGGCAGCTTTCCGAATTGCTTACGGAAGCATTCGGAGAAGTAGGAGGGATTATTAAACCCGACACCATATGCAATTTCTGCAATGTTGCCGGATTTCTCCTTTAAGAGAATGGCAGCCCTGTTTAGCCGGATGGTACGGATAAACTCACTGGCCGGCTGTTCGACAAGAGCAGTGAGTTTGCGGTGTAACTGCACACGGCTCATGGCCATTTCTGTTCCAAAAAGTTCAACCGTAAACTCAGCATCTGAAATATATTTTTCAACTACGTCAACAGCTTTCTTTAAAAACTTTTGATCCATGGATGTTATTCCGCTGATTGAAAGCTGATTGACATATCCGATATTCTTTAGAATTATCTCCTTCAATTTTTTCCGCTGCTTAATGAGGTTGCTGATCCTTACCAGCAACTCATCCGGATCGAACGGTTTGGTAAGAAAATCATCGGCACCGGTTTCCAATCCTTCCAGTTTGTCTTCCATGGCCGCTTTTGCAGTTAAGAGAATGACCGGGATATGGCTTGTCCGCTCGTCTGTTTTAAGCTTACGGCAAAATTCATATCCATCCATTTTCGGCATCATCACATCGCTGATCACCAGGTCAGGAATCTGCTCCAGAGCCTGTTCCAATCCTTCTTTCCCGTCAACAGCTTCAATGACCTGGTATGATTCATCCAGGTAATCACAAATGTAGGAGCGTAGGTCGGAGTTATCTTCGACGAGGAGAAGGAGAGGCTTCGCCTCAGTGTCAAAGGTTGAGCGCTGAGGGTCAAGGTTAAGTATCTTTTTTTCAGCTGTATTTTCTCTTAAATCTTCACTTTCAATGACTTCAACATTCAAAATTCGGTGTTCGGTGTTCGATATTCCATTTTTGCCTCCAATCTCATCCGGTTGAAGATGTTCTTTACCAAGTGGAAGGGTAACTGTAAAAGTAGTTCCCTTTCCAACATCGCTTTGTACTGTGATTTCGCCATGATGAAGTTCGACCAGCTCTTTCGTAAGCGCCAGTCCTATTCCTGTGCCTTCCTGGTTTTTAGTATAGGAATCATCTGCCTGGTAGAAGCGGTCGAAGATGTGGGGCAGTTTTTCGGGTGGGATGCCGGGGCCGGTGTCGGTAATTTTGATTTGCACCCCCCTTCCGTCCCCCCTGAAGGGGGGAGACTTCGCGCTTCGTTTAGAGAGAGGGTCAGCGAGCAGCAAGTCCCCCCTTGAGGGGGGATTTAGGGGGGTTATGGTGACCGCAATCCTCCCCCCTTCACCCGTAAACTTAAAAGCATTAGACAACAGGTTGTAAAGTATTTTCCCGATCTTATCTTTATCAACAAACAGATGAAAAGCATCCATATCTGAAGTGAACCTCAAATCAATTTTCTTTTGTTTGGCAAGTGATTCAAAAGACTGCACATACCTGTTCACAAGTGAAACAATATTTACCTCCTGTGCCTGCAATTTCATTTTTCCCGATTCAAGTTTTGAAAGACTTAAAAGCTGGTTAATCAGGTTTTGCAATCTTTGTGCATTACGCTGCATCATATCCAGGTCTTTTTTAGCTTCCCCTGATATTTGTGTCCGGAGTTTTTTCAAAGGCCCCAATATCAGGGTTAGTGGTGTACGGAACTCATGGGAGATATTGGCAAAGAACCTGGATTTCAGCCGATCCATCTCTTCAAGTTTTTCGGTTTGAACTTGTTCTAAGGCTAATTCATGCAATAATCTCTGACGTCTCAAATAATACCGTATGACAATAATCAATATTAAAATAATAAATAATAAATATAAAGAATACGCCCACCAGGTTTTCCAGGGCGGGGGAAAAATGGTTATTTTCAGGGAGGCACCCTGTTCATTCCATAAGCCATCATTATTGGACCCCTTTGCT
>DAOWEV010000216.1 GCA_030638325.1 Bacteroidales bacterium | reverse complement strand
CTATGTTGTTGTAAGTTTTTTTATAAATACCCTTACGTTTGCAGCAAAAAGAAAGATTCTTCCCTCAAGATCATACTGTTTTGAATTTTGCACTTCTGTCATTTAAATTTGTTTAGGATTTAGATATTCGAATTTAGCGTTTTATGTAACACCGATGAAATATACGTCACAGCAAAATAATTACGAACAGTGTGTCGTTAAAGTTCAATGGCAGAAGAGAATAATATAGTATCTTTGTGCGGCATCTGAAATTCAGTGTTATTTATGATGAAGAAAGTATTTCTGACGGCAGTAGTTTTTTTATTTGTCCTGACAGGCTTTTCCCAAGGTGAAGCAGGCCAAACGCTCATTAAAAGATTTAGCTTTGGAGCTGACATTTTCACGGACATCTGGATGAATCAACCGGAGGGCGTGAAAGCCAGGACCATCAATCAGGGAGCAAATGTATTTGGCATGTATAACTATCCAATTGGTAAAAGTAACTTCTCTTTTGCCTTTGGCCTTGGTATGGGTTTCCATAATATGTACTCCAACTCCCGGATAGAAGATATCAGGGCCGATTCGATCAATTTTGTACCCATTCCTGATTCCATCAATTACAGGAAAAGTAAACTTGGATTATCCTATGTGGATTTACCTTTTGAGTTCAGGTTGAAAACAAAAGATAAGGTCCGGTTTGGCATAGGGTTCAAGCTGGGTTATATGATAGATGCCAAAACCAAGTATAAAGGAGACCGTTATTCAGACAGAGCGTTCATAATTGAAAAACAAAAACAAGTCAAAAATATTGAAAAATGGAGGTTTGGGCCAACCATCAGGCTTGGTTACCATTGGTTCAACCTGTATGCATTTTATTCATTGTCCCATATTTTCATCACCGGGCGGGGGCCTTATAATCTATATCCAATTTCTGTGGGTATTACCTTGCTGCCATTCTGACCAAAGATAAAATATTACCACCCGGAATGGAAAAAAGATTTGCCAAAATATGCTCTGCTATTTTTCATCCGTTACTGATACCCACCTATTCTTATATCATCTTACTGAACCTGAAAACATACTTTTCACTGATCATCCCTGAGCCTGCCAAATGGAAGATCGTGATCATGATATTTATAATCACTTTTTTCATTCCGCTTTTTTTTACTTTTCTTTTATATAAGTGGGGCCTGGTCAAATCGTTTTATATGGAAAACCGTGAAGAACGAACTCTTCCTTATATCATAGCCACCATATTTTTTTTCCTGGCCTATTACTTGCTCAAAAATCTGCAAATTGCCCCTGTCTATTATTATTTTATGACCGGTGCAACATTTTTACTGATCATTACCATTCTTATCAATCTTTTCTGGAAGATCAGCAGTCATATGATTGGGATCGGTGCCGTATTAGGCGCTGTCTCCGGTCTTTCCTTTATACTGATGATTGATTTAAAGCTGCTGATCATCAGTATTATTCTGATCAGTGGTTTGTTAGCATACTCCCGGCTGAAATTAAATGCCCACTCACCGGCACAAGTCTATGCCGGATTTATATTAGGTGTAACCGTAATGTATGGGTTGATCTTGCTGAAGTAAGGTATTAAACGGGTTATTTCTCCCTCCCGGCTTGTTTACAATTCCTTCCGCAATCTTGCCACAGGAATACTGAGTTGCTCCCGGTATTTGGCCACTGTACGGCGAGCTATGTTATATCCTTTTTCCTTAAGGATCCGGGTCAATAGTTCATCGGTGTATGGGGAGTTCTTATCTTCTTCGTTTACACAGTCGGAAAGGATCTTTTTAATCTCTCTCGTAGAAACCTCTTCTCCGGCATTCGTTTGCATCGACTCGGAAAAAAAGCTTTTCAACAGAAAAGTCCCGAAAGGGGTCTGTGCATATTTGCTGTTCGCGACCCTGGAGATGGTAGAAATATCAAGGTGTACAATCTCAGCAATATCTTTCAGGATCATCGGTTTTAGTTGGATCTCATCACCAGACAGGAAATAATCCTGCTGGTAATCGATGATCGCTTTCATAGTAATATAAAGCGTATGCTGTCTTTGCTTGATAGCATCAATAAACCACCTGGCCGAGTCAATCTTTTGCTTGACAAACAGCAAAGCTTCTTTGTTTTTTTTCTTTTTATTTGCTGAATATGCCTCCAGCATTTCTGTATAAGCTCTGGAAAGCCTTAGTTCAGGGGCATTTTTTGAATTAAGCGTCAACTCCAGTTCTCCATCCATATTCCGGATGATAAAATCAGGTATTATGTAATGGTTTGTCTGGACAGTCTCCCCCATTGAATTACCCGGCTTCGGGTTCAATTTTAAGATCTCGTCGATGGCTTTCTTTAGTTCGTCTTCCGTTATCCGGGCTTTACTAATAATCTTATCATAGTGCTTTTTTGTAAATTCGTTGAAATACCGGCCTATGATCTGCTTTGCAAGTGCAACCTCCCGGTTGGTTTCTTGCTTCCTGTTAAGTTGGATCATCAGGCATTCCTGAAGATTTCTGGCGCCGGTACCGGCAGGGTCAAGCTCCTGGATGACCCTCAGCACTTCCTCAATTTCTTCTTTGCGAACGATCAGGTTCTGAGAGAAAGCCAAATCATCCACCATGGCATCCAGGCTGCGCTGAAGATAGCCCGAATCATCAAGGTTTCCAATGATGTTGACACCTATAAGATATTGTTTTTCTTCCAGCACCCTCAAGCCCAACTGGGAAATAAGAAACTCATGAAAAGTTATGCCCGAGGCAAACGGAATTTCCTTACGATCCTCATCAGAACCCTGATTCGATGACGTTACTCTGTAAGAAGGGATATCTTCATCATTCAGATAATCACTCAGATCAAATTCATCCTCACTGGTTTTTGTTTCAAGATCTTCCAGCAATTCATCATCCAGATTTTCCTCTTTATCCTCTCCATTTTCTTCCATTACCAGTTCTTCCTCATCATTTTGTTCTTCCTCTGTATCATCCGGTTCCTCCAGGGCAGGGTTCTCTTCGATCTCCTGCTTTATCCTTTGTTCAAGAGCCATAGAAGGGATTTGCAACAGTTTCATCAACAGGATCTGTTGAGGTGATAATTTCTGAAGAAGTTTTTGTTGCAATCTCTGGTTTAACATAGTTCGCTCAATTCTGACCGGAATAACAATGACTTTATTTTACCGTGTATAATATACGAAATTTTTAAAACTCTGCACT
>DAOWEV010000227.1 GCA_030638325.1 Bacteroidales bacterium | reverse complement strand
TTCAAGATTTATGGAGAATTCGTTATTTACACTGTTTTCACAAGAATATATAATTTGACCTGATGAATTAAATATTTTTATGATCAATTTTTCATTATTATAAATCAATCCATTGATATGTAAATTAATTCTGTCTTGAAAAGGGTTCGGAAACACCTTAATATCAAGTTGCTCTCTGCTTTTTTCACTGATTGAAACAATTGGGTTTATGCTACGATAGAGATGATTCGGATTAATTGTTGTAACATAAATGTAATTTTCAGTACTAATGGCCAAAGAAGTAATTGAGGCATTCGGATGGAAGCCAGAATTTAGCGAACTCCACATTTGCCCGTTATCATCAGAATATTTCACACCCTCAGGACCGAAATCACTATCGCACCCGGCGTATATACCGCCAAATTCATCAACTGCAAGCGAAGTAACCAAATGGCCAGGCAATAAATTATCCCACGAAACTCCCTGATCCATTGACCTGAACACACCATATTGGGTGGGGTAATAATTAAATCTTACTCCTGCCAGTAAATGATTATCCATATCCACCGCAAAGGAGGATACACCATAGCCATTCATACCTACTTGCTCCCATGTATCCCCGTTATCCGATGAACGATATACGCCTCCACCCGTTGAACTCAAGAAACTCGTTGAGCCGGCAAATAAAAAGTTGTCTTTTTCTATAATGTCATTGAATATTTCTACGTTTGAGGTTGATAATACTTCCGTCCATGTATAACCACCATCGTTGGATTTACTAATCCACCCCCAATCATATGCAAATAATATACTATCATATATAAGTTGAATAAAACCGCCAAGAACAAATGGTGTTTGTATTGTGTCCCAATTTAACCCATTTGAATTAGAATGAAGAATTCTGTTTTGTGCATCAATTCCAATATAGATTTCATCACCAGAAGAAATGACAACTGTACCTGCTATAAAGCCAGCTATATTACTCCATGTTTTACCATTGTCTGTAGAATTGAATATTCCTATATTAGTGCAAATAAACACTTCATCATTTGAGTTAAAATCAATGGAATAAATATTTTGAATGCTATCTGGTAATATTACTTCTTCCCAAAAATCCTGTGCTTTAGAATTAAAGGTGAAAAAAGCAATTATAAAATATGCAAGAATTAGTGTTTTTAGCATTGTAAATTCGTGCTTGAACCAAATATAAAATTTATCCAAATTTTTAGTTAAAAAATAAAATGAAACTGTTAATTTTATCAGCTCAAACTCTACACAAAGTTAAGAAATCATTCAATATTGTAAATTTGAAGAAAAAAGTTTTACAATGAATAAGGACATCCTTAAAAAGAATATAGCAGAAAGCCTGGAGACCATCCGGGAACAATTTGAGATCATCAGCGCTTATGAAAATAAGATTCCGCAGATCGAGCTGGATATCATCATGTCAAATATTCAACAACTTTATGAAAGCCTGATGATACTTCGCAAGGAAGACCCATCGACAGTACCTCCGAATTTTACATCAAAAGAAACGGACAGTGCAAAACCGGAAGATGAACCAGTACCTCTTGATACTCAATCAGACCCGGTTGATGAGACAAAAGAAAAACCTCCCCGGGAGATCAAAGAGCCTCCTCCTGAACCTGCCCGGACAACCCTGGACCTGTTCGGGGTCAATGGAACTACCATTGCTGATAAGTTGAAAAAGGAAGATGACAACAGCATCGCTTCCAGGATACAGAAAAACAAGACAGAAGACCTTCGGGCAATTATCGGCATCAATGAAAAATTTCTTTTTATCAGCGAGCTGTTCGACGGCAGCATGCAGGATTATGAAAGCGCTATAACATCTTTAAGTCAATGCCATTCAAGCGATGAGACAGAAAATATCATAATCGAGTTAAAAACCCGGATGAAATGGCAGGATAATAACGAAATCATACAACAATTCATCAACCTGATCAACCGCCGGTTTCAATAATCACAGGATGCTCCGAAGAATCCTCATATTTTTCTTGCTGATGCCTTTATTCAGCATCTCTCCGGCACAGGATATATCTTTTGCCAGGACAGTGATCCGGGACCTGACCTCACCTTCAATGCACGGCAGGGGTTATGTAAAAAACGGCGACAAGAAAGCGGCTGTTTATATTCGCGACAAATTTGATGAATTCGGGCTGATGCATTTCGGAAAGGATTACTTCCAGCATTATTCATTTCCCGTTAATACGCTGCCCGGGAAGATAACTTTGAAAGTAGGCGACAAAAAGCTGGTACCGGGAGAAGAGTACCTGATCGCTTCCTCCTCTCCCACACTGAAGGGCACTTATGAGTTGGTTTGGCTGCAAGATGCTGAAGATTCGGCACGGGCGCAGGAACTTCTTTCCTCGTCAGGACATGCTAACCGGTTTGTCGTATCTGAAATGAAACGCAAAGAACTTGATAAATCGAACCCTTACGGCTCAACAGGGGTTATCAACCTTGTCGACAGCAGCGAAAATCTCTGGTGGCATGTTTCCAACGGAAGGGATGTCAATGATTATGTCATCATCTCTATGCGAGAACAGTTGATCAACAGAGAGTCTGCAAATATCTCCATCAGTGTTAAAAATAAATACCTGGATGATCATAAGGCCCGGAACGTCATCGCTTATGTTGAGGGCACAAGAGAGCCCGATTCTTTTGTGGTTATTACTGCTCATTATGATCATCTTGGGCGCATGGGAAAAGATACTTACTTCCCGGGGGCCAATGACAATGCAAGCGGTACAGCCATGATGCTCGACCTGGCCAGGTATTACTCCATGAAGGACAACGCCCCGGGGATATCTGTTGCATTCATTGCATTAAGTGGAGAAGAGGTGGGGCTTTATGGCTCCGGTTATTATTCGGATAATCCATTGTTTCCGTTGGAAGACATTCGTTTCCTAATAAATCTTGACATGGTGGGAACAGGCAGTGCAGGTATTACTGTAGTCAATGGCACCGTTTATAAAGAAGCTTTTCAGAAGCTGGCAGAGATCAATGAAGAACAACTCCTGTTAAAGGAAGTCAAGGTCCGGGGAGAAGCCTGCAACAGTGATCACTGTCCGTTCTATATGAAAGGCGTTCCTTCATTTTTCATCTATACCCGGGGAGACGAATACCGGGAATATCATAATGTGAAAGACAGAGAAGCCGATCTTCCCCTGACCGAATATGAAGACCTGTTCAGGTTGATGATTGAATTTATTGATAATATTGATGAATGATGGCTAAACTTTACCTCGTACCAACTCCTATTGGAAACCTGAAAGACATTACGTTCAGGGCGCTGGATGTGTTGCGGGAAGTAGACCTGATCCTGGCTGAAGACACCAGGAAGACTAACATTCTGCTCAGGCATTATGAGATTCAGAAAATGCTTCAATCTCATCATCAGCACAATGAGCACAAAGCCGCCGCGGGACTGGTCAGGCGCATTATGAGTGGCGAAAATATTGCCCTGGTAACCGATGCCGGCACCCCTGCTATTTCAGACCCCGGGTTCTTATTAGTGAGAGAATGCATCCGTTCTGGCGTTGAGGTTGAATGCCTGCCGGGTGCAACAGCTTTTATACCCGCCCTGGTCAATTCCGGCCTTCCTGCCGACCGTTTTGTTTTTGAAGGATTCCTTCCCCATAAAAAAGGCAGAAAATCACGATTAGAAAAGATGGCCGGATATGAATACACTATTATCCTGTATGAATCCCCTTTCAGGCTGCTAAAAACACTGACCCAACTGGCCGAATATTTAGGAAACGACCGCCGGGCAAGTGTCTCCAGGGAACTCACCAAGATCTATGAAGAAACTGTGAGGGGCACCCTCGGTGACCTTATCCAACAATTATCCGACAGGAACATCAAAGGAGAGTATGTTATTGTTGTGGAAGGGAAACGGTAAGTTCACTCTTAATGTTCCCATCTTCAACCTTCTGTTAACTGTTAATTGTTAACTGTTAACTGTCAACTGTTCCCCTCTTCCGACTTCCGACTTCGGTCTTCCGACTTCCATCTCTCAACTCTCATCTCTCAAGTCTCATGTTCGTAACCGTACATCAGTGTACGTTTAATGAACACTATTTTGATACTTTCTAAATAGCACAGCCATTATATCAATTTGATTGTTAATGTGTTATGAACTTTGGCACGGATTTCGATAATATCATATCAGGAAACATAAATTATAAACTATAAAAATATAAAACATGAAAACAATAATAATTTCCTTCATCTTTATATTCATCTGCACAACCGGTTCAATTACCACTGGTCAGGATATTAACCTGGCAGATGAAGCCTATGTTAATGACATTCCGTTTAACACTGAAATGGTAGCCAATCAGGCCCTGTTAAATGGTGTGGATTATCTGGAAGAAGAAGCATATGTTGATGATATTCCGTTCGATACAAAAAAGATCTATTATGATTCCATGACTGACCAGATGACGGCAGAATATCAAAACGAGGATTACATCGATGACATTCCCCGTGAGATCAGGGATCTTCATTGTAATATCCAACCATGCCATGTAAATTACGTTTCAAGAATAGACCATATTTCAGTTATAAAAATGATCACACCGGCAGAAATACAGCAAACTAACTTTACTGCTGAAAAAATCCACGGTTTCATCAATCTGAATGGAACAGAAGTTATTCTCGACGAAGCAGAAACAGATGAATATGAAATAAACATTATTTTGCAATATTCTGTTGATGCTCTCTGAATAGATCAATGTTAGTTAATCATTTTGGTTGCACTAAAACCCTGGCCTTTTCAGCCGGGGTTTTTCTATGGCATCAGGATAACCCCTTATAACACATCCCCCACAGCATATCGCATCAATCAATTGATTATCTTTGTGATCTTATCAAATCTTCCGCCATGAGCTATACTTATGATTATCCTCGTCCGTGTGTTACTGTCGACATAGTAGTATTCCGTAAAAACGGAACCATACCGGAAGTTTTGCTCATTCAACGTAAATTCCAACCCTATAAAGACAGTTGGGCTTTTCCGGGAGGGTTTATCGAGATGGATGAATCACTTCTGGAAGCTGCTGAGAGAGAGCTGGCAGAAGAAACCGGATTGACAGGCGTATCCCTTCAGCAACTACATGCTTTCGGAGATCTTCACAGGGATCCCAGGGCCAGGGTCATCTCCGTTGTCCATTACGGGATTGCGGAATTAAATAAATCTGAAGTCCGGGGTAGTGATGATGCAAAACAGGCAGCCTGGTTTCCCGTTGAAAGTACTCCGCAATTAGCATTTGATCATGAGAAAATTCTTGAGATGGCATGGGACAGGTTGAAAGTTGAAAGTTGAAAGTTAGAAGTGAATGAGAGTTGAGATTTGAGAGTTGAGAGTTGAGATAGTGTGAGTGTGAGTGTGAGTGAGGGGGGTGAGGGGGTGAGGGGGTGAGGGGGCGAGGGAAACGATCAGAACAACAGGCTGCATCCCCTGACATCACTGTCATCAAACCTTCCCAGTACCTCAAAGGAGTTGTCAGAATGGATTTTACCAAGATCCTGGGTAGCGATAAAGGCACAGGAATGGATATTGGCAAGGTCAATCACATTAATACCACCGGTTTTACCGGTCCCGATCAAAGAAAGCGGATCATTTACATCTCTGATTAGAACTTTCATCCAGGGTGGTGTCATGAACCTTCCGTTGCCTGCAGAGTATGACTGCGATAATAATTCCGTCATTCCATATTCCGAATGAATGGATTGTACATCAAACCGGGCACAAAGTGCCTGATGCAGCTCATCCCTGGTGATCTCTTTTCGTCTTCCTTTCATCCCGCCGGTTTCCATGACAATGACTTCCGGTATATGCAGTTTATAATTTTCTGCCAGTTCCATCAGCGCAAACGATACGCCCCATAAAATGACCTTTTTTTTCCGTCCTTTCAACTTATTCAATGTGTCCACCAGGGAATCATAATCATGCAGGTAAAACCCACTTTCTTTTCCAGACTTCCTGATAAAACTATCCATCATAAAAATAAGGGAAGAATGGCTGTGTTCAAGGTAAGAAGGTAACAATGCAAGAAAATAAAAATCATCCGGAGGGCCATAAAAATACCGGAACCCCCTGGTAAAACTTTCCTCATACAATGAAAGTTCCTTCACATAATGGTGAGAGGGCATTGTGCCCGTTGTACCACTGCTCCGGAATATTATATCAGTATCTTCTACCTTTCCACACAGGACTACCTGATCTCTGAAAAATCCTATCGGCAGAAAAGGGATTTTTTCCAGGCTTTCAATACTGTCGGGAGCCACTCCGAGATAGTCCACAAATTTTCTGTAAATGGCACTCTTTTTGTATTGATAATGAAATAATTCCAATGCAATATCGTTAAACTGACCGGATGACATGGTTTTAAAAATATCAACATGTTTTGGGTCCGGCCCGTCTATCATATCTGTCGTCATAATTTGGAATAAATTACAAAAAAATCAATACCTTTGATCTTAAAAACCGGGAGTATGAAAGTGCCTGTAAAAATAATCTATATTTTGATGATTATCCTCATCCCGGCAGCTTTTTCATGCAAGAAGCAGGATCGATTCGCTCCTGAACCCAGAATTGAATACCTGGCATTTGAAAAGATCTATAATACGGTTGACAGTATTTACGACAGGGGGGTTCTTAAATTTTCATTTACGGACGGTGACGGAGACCTGGGCCTGGCGAAAAACGACACATTTCCACCTTTTAATTTCGGTAGTCCGTATTACTATAACCTGATCATCTCATATTTTGAAATACAAAACGGGATTATCAAAGAAGTAACTATTACATATTACAATCCAAACACCCAGCAATTTGATACCATCACCCAGAATGCCAGGATCCCGATGCTTACTCCTGCGGCAGTTAACAAATCTATTTCAGGCGAAATATATGATACCCTTTTCATTTATAACTACAATTCTGATTTCGATAGCATCTTTTTTATGGCTTATATCTTTGACAGGTCACTTAACGAAAGTAATACGATCGTAACGGATACTATCATTCGCATATAGTTGGATGATTTCTATTCAACTCTACAGTTTATATATCTATAACAATTAGCTGTTGATAAGACGTATTTCTGCAAGTAATTTCCATCCGGATTTGTTATAATTTTGCTTTCATTCCTTAATCCTGCTATCATACTGACGCTGATGAAAAGGACCTACGAAAGCAGAAAATACATAATTGCCGGTATCTTTGTCCTTACCGGGGTCATTTTTATCATCAAGCTAATATTTTTACAGGTTCTGGAAAACGAATACAAACTCTCAGCAGAGAACAATGTATTACGATATATCACTCAATATCCCCCACGGGGCCTAGTGTATGATCGTAACGACAGGCTGCTGATCTATAATGAAGCGGCATATGATCTGCTTGTAACTCCCAGACTGGTTGGTGAGACAGATACAAATGAAATGTGCAACTTACTGAAGATCACCAGGGAAGAATTTATCCGGCGCATGGATATTGCCAAAAAGCATTCCTATTATAAGCCATCCATTTTTCTCGAACAGATATCCAAGGAAGATTATGGTTACCTCGAAGAAAAACTTTTTAAATATCCCGGATTTTATATTCAGGCCAGGACCCTGAGAAAATATCCATTTCCGGTAGCCGCCCATATCTTTGGGTACGTTAGTGAAGTCAATAAAAAAGAAATTAAGCGTGATTCATATTACAAACAGGGTGATTATATTGGGAAAAGCGGTATTGAAAAGTACTACGAAAAATCGTTGCGTGGCCGGAAAGGGTTAAAGATCGTGATGGTTGATGTCTTTAACCGGGAAAAAGGGCGTTTCCAGGGTGGAAAATACAATGTCTCTGCTGTTGCAGGAAAGAACATCCGTCTCACCATTGATACAGAGTTGCAGGTTTATGGAGAAAAGCTGATGAAAAACAAGAAAGGCGGTATTGTTGCTATCGAGCCAGCTACCGGTGAGATCCTTGCCCTGGTTACAAGTCCCAATTATGATCCCAACCAATTGATTGGCAGGATCCGTTCCAAAAACTTTTCAAAACTCAGCAAAGATCCATTGGAACCTTTATTCAACAGGGCAACAATGGCCCAGTATCCGCCAGGGTCAACTTTTAAAGTAGTGAATACGCTGATCGGCCAGCAGGAGCATGTCTTATTCCCATACACTGAGTATAGTTGTAATGGGGTAACTACTTACCCGATACCATGTAGTCATAATCATGAATCGCCATTAAACCTTGTGGACGCCATTGAGCAGTCTTGTAATCCTTATTTCTGGCAGGTATTCAAAAGCATTCTTGAGATGGACAAGTTCACCACTATACAGGAAGCTTATACCTCATGGAGGGAGCAGGTAATGAAATTTGGAATTGGGGCAAGACTGCCGGGAGACATTTCAGATCAACGCGGTGGGAACCTTCCGGAGGATTCATATTTTAATAAATATTATGGCGTAAATGGCTGGAAAGCGACAACCGTAAGATCCCTTTCCATTGGACAGGGGGAGGTTGAACTGACACCCCTGCAACTGGCAAATCTGGTTGCCATTTTAGCAAACAGGGGGTATTATTATCCTCCGCATCTGTTAAAACAAGTAATTGGCGACACCAGCCTGGTGAATGATTTTAAAGAGAAGCATGATGTGAAGATAGACCGCAAATATTTCAAACCCGTTATCGAGGGGATGCACCTGGTATATACCGGGGAGATGGGATCTGCCAGGTGGTATACTGCAGACAGTATTCCGGCATGTGGAAAAACGGGAACATCTCAGAATCCACATGGTAAAAACCACTCTCTTTTTATAGCTTTCGCACCGAAAGATGATCCCCAAATTGCCATCGCTGTTGTAGTAGAAAACTGTGGATTCGGTTCCACATGGGCAGCCCCTATCGCTACCCTGATGATGGAAAAATACCTGACCGGTGAGGTTAACCCCGTCTGGTATCAGGATAAAATGCTGAACACAAATTTAATTCAGGAAAATTGAGAACCCAGGAAGGCATATTCAAAAACGTTGACTGGATTACCATCCTGCTATATCTGCTGCTGGTCTTACTGGGATGGATAAATATTTATGCGGCAGTATATGATGAGGACCATAGTAGTATTTTAGATATATCACAACGCTATGGCAAACAGCTTATCTGGATCTCAGCAGCCATTTTACTGGCCATGGTGATCCTGATGATCGATGCCAAATTTTTCACCACTTTTTCATATCCTATCTTTGCTCTTAGCATGTTAAGCCTTATTGCTGTATTGGTTGTAGGCAAAGAAATTGCAGGCAGCAAGTCCTGGTTCCAGATTGGCGGTTTCGCCATTCAGCCATCCGAATTTGCTAAATTTGCTACCAGCCTGGCCCTGGCAAGATACCTCAGTTCATTTACAACCGACATCAAATCAAAGAGCGTCAAGATCATTTCAGGGATCATCATCGGATTACCGGCAGTGCTTATTTTTTTGCAAAACGATACCGGCTCGGCCCTCATCTATGTTTCATTTATCCTGGTTCTATACCGGGAAGGCTTGTCCGGCTCTATCCTTGTTATCGGAGTACTCATTGCCATCTTATTCATACTGACATTGATGCTGAACAATTGGATAGTGATTGGTGCGCTTACCGGCCTGACGGTTTTATTATTCCTGTTTACTAAACGAAGCAGCCGGAATATCATCATGCTTGCAGGTATTCTTGTGGTTTCCATTGGTTTTGTTCTGAGTGTCGATTATGCGTTTGAAAACGCACTTGAGCCCCACCAGAAGAAAAGGATAAACGTCCTCCTCGGAAAAGAGATTGATCCGCAGGGGGCTGGCTATAATGTCCATCAGTCTAAGATCGCCATAGGATCGGGAGGGATCACGGGGAAAGGATTTCTGAAAGGCACCCAGACAAAATATAATTTCGTTCCTGAACAAAGTACTGATTTTATCTTTTGCACTGTTGGGGAGGAATGGGGTTTTATCGGCAGTTTCCTAATTGTAGTCCTTTTCATGGCATTGCTAACCAGACTTGTCTTCCTCGCTGAGCGACAGCGGTCACATTTCAGCCGGGTATACGGCTATGGCGTTGTTTCCATTCTGTTTTTCCATTTTGCGATCAATATCGGGATGACAATCGGCCTGGTGCCGGTCATTGGGATCCCCTTGCCCTTTTTCAGTTACGGGGGTTCTTCCCTGTGGGCTTTCACTATCCTGCTATTTATCTTTATCAAGCAAGATGCTAATAGGCTGGAGATTCTTTAGACAGTTATCAGTTATCAGTTATCAGTTAACAGAAGTCGGAAGTCCGAAGTCGGAAGACGGGAGGCGTGAGGGCGAGGGGGCGACAGAGACTAAGGGACTGAGGGGCTGAGGGAGTGCCAGCAGTTTGCTTCGCTACGCTCGCAACACCTTGTCTACGTTGGAAGCATTATTACGAAAATAAACTATGAAATAAGGACTTTGCGAGGAGCGAAGCGACGAAGCAATCTGCTGGCACCCTGGCAATCAGCCAGGCAAGAAAATTAATGGTAAACTGTCATTACATACTGAAAAGAGGAAATATTAACATCAAATAATCCCTTCAGTCCCTTAGTCTCTCAGTCCCTCAGTCTCTTTCGCCCTTTCGCTCCTTCGCCCCCTCACGGCACACGCCAAACAACTGTTTCCTGTTTCCTGATTACTGTGTTAAAAATAGAACAGCCTGTTGTCTTCAATCTTTGCTTTTTCCTGCAGGGCAGTGAACATATAATTGCTCGTCACCCTACTTTTGAAACTGCTTTTCATCTGATTCTGATACAGTGACAGGTTGGTTGTGGGTGCCGGATCATTCAATTTGTCCAGGGTAACCGCAAAGACTCCTCCATTTCCTTTCAGGATATTCATTTTAGTACCCGGCTCCGTCGAAAAGATGCTACCGATAACGAGGTATTCACTTCCGTAACCAGGGATATTTCTGGAGGAAAAAGTAAGGCTATTATTGGTATCAACAGTTGCAGAGAATTCGCTTGCCGCCTTATATAGATTACCCTGTGCTATACTCAGCCTTTCCGTGATATATTCAGCTTTTTTGTCGTTATAAACAAAGGAGGTCAGGTTGTCTTTGATCTGATCCAGCGGGATATCACCTTTTTCACGAATGGCTTTGAGTGCGGCCACAACATATCTTTTTTCAACATCAAACACCGGTGATACTTC
This sequence comes from Bacteroidales bacterium, assembly GCA_030638325.1. GTDB lineage: Bacteria > Bacteroidota > Bacteroidia > Bacteroidales > JAGOPY01 > DAOWEV01. The sequence continues at coordinate 7,501 of DAOWEV010000227.1, read as the reverse complement.
GCCTTGTTCAATACCTTCGTAGAATGCCCATCTCACGATTTCCCTGGCATTGTCAATACCGGGAATAGTGTTAGCTGTAACCTGCAGATTGGGGGCTGACCTCTTGTTCAGTCCCTTGTCTATACAGGCCTGGTCATATTTTTCAAGATTGTTGTTTTCGCCTCCAAAGCGGCTGGCTTCCAAATAAATATCCTGGAAGGTTTTACTACTTGGCTCAATGGCCCGGTCAACCATAGCAATGCGAACTTTTTTAACCGGATCTTTTTTTCCTGTGACTTTGATAACATGGTATCCGAAAACGGTTTCAACAACCATAACATCATTTATATTGCTCCGTACGACAGCTTCATTGAATGACCAGGCCATGGTTCCATCGGCAAACCAGCCCAGATCACCATTATTTTGCCGGGCGCTTGGATCATCAGAAAAATCAACCACCAGAGCCTCCATTTTACTTCTGTCACGTTTGACCAGGCCCAATAAACTGTCGGCCAGGGTTTTAGCCATTTCCTTGGTACGCCTGAGATCCTGAGAAGCCTGAAAAGCACCTGAGTAGGCTATTAGAATATGATCGGCCTTCATAGAATCAGGACGATACTGTACATCCATCAGTTTCGCCATGTGCCAGAACTCATTTTCTATATAGGGAGGTGCAAATGTGCCGATAGCAGAGTTGAACATCACGGAATCAATCTGAACCGGTAATTGTCCTTCTGTAAAGAAAGTGCTGTCATACCTGTTATCGGAAACAGCATTTACAAATGCAGGTACATCTTTAATTGTAAGGTACTCATCATACAATTGATAAAAATTCTTGCGGATCGTTTCCCGGTCTTCTTCGGAAGGCAACACATTAAAAACTACAAAATCAATATCCCTTGAAGCATTCTGGGTATATTGATATTTGTGATCATTATAATATTTTTCATAATCCTTGTCAGTCACTGTTACCAGGCTATCGGATACAGTTGTATAATTAATGCCGGCATATCTGATCTCGGCTGTTTTTCTTTTACTTTCATAATCCATCTGTGCAAAGGCATCCGGCACGTAATATCCTTTTGAGACCAGGTTTTGATATTTGATGAAAAGCCTGTCTTTTTTAATGAAATGCTCCAGGTTCAACCATTGTTTTCTTGTTGTAGCATCCATTTGATCTAAATTCTGAAGGAACTGTAACACATTCTCACGCCTATAAACTTTGGTATTGGGATCAACAAAATACTGTTTGATAAGACGGTGCGGATTTTCACTCTGAACCTGGTCAAAAAGTTCATCCGTAGTTACCACCAGATCCAGTGATTCGTATTCCTGCCCCATGATATACTCTTCAATGAGTTGGTTCCAGGTGCTCATCCTGATATTGAATGCTTCCTGGGCAGAAAGCATTTCTGTTTGCGAGTTCATCTTCTGGATCTCAATGTTATCGTCTGTTCTGCGGTTATATTCTTCGATCGGGATATCTTCACCATCAATAACACCAATAGGTGGACGTTGTCCCCTTCCCCCTTTAAACAGGTCACTCAGTACAAAAGCTGCAATAGCTATACCAATGATTATCACAGCGAGTGATGAATGTTTTCTGATTCTTCCAATTATTGCCATATCTACTATTTTTTAAGAATTTGCAAAATTAAAAAAAAGTGATCAATATTCATTACTTAAAATGAACTAAAGTTAAAAGGGCCTAAATCAATTACGAATTAGGAATTAGGAATTAGGAATTACGAATTGAAACCGTTATGGACACAATGTTCTTCACAATGTTTCGCAATGTTTTTTCTGCATAAGGTTAATAAAACCATAAATCTTAAATCGTTAATCTCAAATCGTTAATCGTTAATCTTTAACTTCACCTGCTCTATCTTGGTTTCGGAAGCATGCACAATATCAAAAACAAAATTCCTGATCATGATCCTTTCGTTTGCTTCAGGAATGCTTTCATGAAAATGGATGATCAGGCCTGAGAGGGTTTCGTATTCATCCGACTCAGGGAGATTCAGGTTATATTTATCATTCAGATAATCAATCTCCAGTCTGGCCGAGAAGATGTATTCGTTTCCGGAAATCATTTGTTCGGTAAGTTCTTCATCGTCAAATTCATCTTCAATCTCTCCAAATATCTCTTCAATAGTATCCTCCATAGTAACCATTCCACTGGTGCCGCCAAACTCATCAACCACAATAGCCAGACTCTTATGCTGTTGTGTGAACATGGTCAAAACTTCTTTTGCCGGCATGGTTTCAGGAACGATCATGATGGATTTCAATACATCCTTTGTGTTCTCAGGTTTTCGGAACATATCAAAAGAATGCACATAACCGATGATGTTATCTATTGAATCTTTATAAACCAGTATCCGTGAAAAACCAAACTCAATGAATTTATTTCTCAGTTCATCTATTGAATCGGTATCCTCCACTGCGATGATCTCCGTTCTCGGAACCATGCATTCACGAAGTTTTATATGCCTGAATTCCAGGGCATTTTGAACCATCTGAAGTTCTTGCCTGACCTCGTCATCCTCGTGTTCATCCGGTCTAAAATCTTTAATATAATCATCCAGGTCAACGATACTGAAAACTTGCTGGCCTTCACTGATCCTGATCCTGAAAAATATCTTCATGACCCATTCGGTCAGGTTGATGAAGAAGAAAACCACAGGATACAGCAAATAATACACTATCATCACCGGGATTACAAAGAAATTCAAAAGGGCATTCGAATTCACCCTGAAAAGAGCCTTCGGCAGAAATTCAGCAAAAATGAGGATAATGGTAGTCGCTATAAGGGTTTGGATAAGTAACATAAAGTACTTATAGGATGCTATGCCAGGCAAAAAATGCAGGATCTTTGGAGCCAGTAAATGCTCCATAAAAATTCCATAAACAACCAGGGCAATATTGTTCCCCAGCAAGATAGCAGCAATGAATTTCGTCGGAGATTTAAGAAAGACAGATAACATCCTCCCTGCAAAAAGGCCTTTACCCTTATCCAGTTCAATTTTTAACTTATTTGCGCTCACAAAAGCGATCTCCATTCCGGAAAAAAAAGCAGACAGCACAATGGTGATTAATATGATCAATAAGATATACAAAGGCTGAATAATATGGTTTGAAATATTATTGTTTGTTATCAGTTATCAGTTATCAGTTCACTGTTTACTGTTCATAGTTCACTGTTCACTGTTTACTGTTCACTGTTTACTGTTCACTGTTTACTGTTCACTGTTCACTGTTTACTGTTCACTGTTCACTGTTTACTGTTCACTGTTCACTGTTTACTGTTCACTGTTCACTGTTTACTGTTCACTGTTTACTGTTCACTGTTTACTGTTTATTGTTCCGTCTCTTCTTCGATTACTTCTATCAAACCTTTGGCATTCTTTATTTCAACACTTTCAAATGCCTGGTCCGACAACAGGCCATCACCGGTAATTATTTCGTCTCCCCTGGTGAACTTAACGTATTTATCAGTATAGATGATCTCTTTGCCTTGGTCCCAGAACAATTCTTCCGTGTTCAGTTGTTCGCCTTTTTCAAGATTTTCCACGATCACGTTATACCTCGCCACCATCAGCTTTTTTTTTTCATAGCTGATACCATAATTTGCTGATATCCTGGATTTCACCTGCATGAGGGAGTCGTAAAAAATGATGATGAAGCCATCCGGGAATTCCATATAGGAGTCTTTACCTTCAATACTTCTGAGAAAGGGACTTATGAGCTTGGTCTTTACCCTGGCCGATTCACTATAAATGATCTCGATATCCCTGGCCGATAAATCGGGTAAGGTATCCGCAAAGTCAAGTGATTTGATCTCCTGCAAGTCATTCATACAAGCAGAAAGCACTGTCATTAGAAACAATATGACAATGATTCCGGTAAATTGGAACGACAATTTATGTGTCATTAAACGACTTGATAAATCTATAAAGATCTTATTGTTTGGCCGCTCTGACCTTTGTCTTTTCATTGATCCAGCATCCAACTGTATATTCATCCCCTTCCTTGAGGTCATAGAAGAAGATCGTTTCAGTAGTAGGGAAATAGATGGAATAAGATCTTATCCGTTTGTTGACGATTTCAGATAGCTCAGGGTCTACTCTTTTTGCCTTGTAATATTTATCAACGGCCGCCCAGTATGCCACTCTTTTAGTGAGGTCATCGTTTCCGCACTCCTTAGCGCTTTCAGCATACATATCTCCGATTATAATATACACTTCTCCGTCATCGGGATTGATCCCGGCTGCCTTCAGTGCAAATTTACGGGCAATTGGAAAGTCTTTCAAAGCCCTGTAGGCTTCTGCCATGTACTTATAAGCCCTGGAATGTACCTCTTCATCTTTACACCCTTCCACCTGCTCAAAATATTTGATGGATTCCTGATATTTCCCTTCCCTGAGCAACATTTTACCGAGCAGGTAAGCCGAGGACGGTGAAGGTTCGAGCTCATACAATTTTTTCGAAGTTTCAAAATACAATGGATCTTCCTGGCATTTTTTCTTATCCAGCATGCCGGTGATCTTTTTCAGCAGCTCAATATCGTCAGGTGATTCAGCAAACTTTTTACGGTAAAGAGGGACCAGGTCTTTACACGTAGCAAAAGGCTCAAAGGACAGCTCCACATTACCTTTCACGATTTCCCAGTTGGCCAGCTTTTTTTGATTGCCCTCATTTTTTTTGATGTTGTAATCGACGATCCCGCTGATCCGGTCATAAACATCAACAATGACCCCTGTGTCAGCCTTTCCGTTTTTTACCATGGAAATAGTAGCCCTGAAATAATAAACCAGGGTAGGCCCTGCTGCTTTATTTCCTTCAAGTTCAACAGAACGTTTCAGGGTGTTGTAAACCTCTTCATAAGCCTCGGTGCGATACTTGTACATATCCACTCCTTTTCTGCCCAATACGTATCCCTCTTTGTTAAAATAGACTATCCGCTGGTCATAGACCATCATAAGAGTATCGACATATTTGCTCTTACGTGCTTCATCTTTCTCTTGTCCCATCAAATAAGTGACTATTTTAACCCCATCAATATAAGTGTTTTGAGTTCCTTTCGGACAATTTTTAAACACCCACCGCCATGAGCCGACAGCATCATTAATAGTCTGATTTTTATAACCGCTGGATTTCCATTGCTTATAAAACTCTCTGTATAATGAAATATTCATAACACAGGTAATACTGTCGGGCCCATACTTTCCGTATTTATTAGCCTCTTCAGCTTCCATCTGTGCGGCAACCGGTTGGTACCCGGTAAAAACCAAAATTGAAAGCAATGCAAACAATATCAGATTTGATCTCATCTTGAAATTTTCTTTAAAAATACTTACTTTTTATAAACCAATGCTCAAAAATATTAACACTAAATGTAAATCTAACAAAATTTTCCTGAATTAAATCATTTGCGAGGGTTCCTCTTTTACCGATTTCAACAGCGAGATTCAGGGTCGTTTGGGAACGTCTCAACGGAAAACCAAGTCCAAAACTTATGCCAATTTCGTTAATATTTGTATTTCTGAGTTTTAAATAGGACCTTTCATACCTGAAACCGAGCCTGTAACTAACTTTATCCCAATAGGAATCGATGCTGCTCCTATCGGGAATAATCTCTCCCCCGACAGCAATATGCCAGCTATTTTGCAGGGAATCCGGTTGGTCAAACAAGCTGAAGCTCTTCCAGTTCTGCCAATCAAAATCCGCCCCTACCAGCCATTGACCCTCTTTATGCAAAGAAAATCCCACACCGAATTCTCTCGGCAAAATGAAGTTTCCTCTGACATTCGGGATATTGATGATGGTATCCGTATAGATTGTGACGGTATTTACATCGCCATAATAAGTTGTAGCGAGGATATCGGCATTGGAATTCATTTTTGTTTCATTCCCGAAAGTAAGCCCTGAGATTAGGTATAATCTGTGCTTCAGTTTTGCCCGGTATTGGACCCCAAAATCAAAATAAAAGTCTTTGGCGGTATAGGAAGCCTCCATGCGGGTATTTTTTATAAAGATGGAATCAGGAAAAGTAACCACTCTTTCATGGCTGATGGTTCCAAAGAGGTAGGATGCATTGAATCCTACCGATAAGCCTTTGAAAGGGACAATTGCATTCCCCCAGTAAAGCTTGTTAAAACCACCCGATCCCTGGTAAACATACCGGGTCCTCCCGATATCTTCCAATTCTTCCTCGGCATACAGATCATAGCCTGTATAACTAAAAGGCAATACTCCGAGGCTGGTTTTCCACCATCTTGTCACCTGAAATCCGAAGAGGAGATGACTCATTGTAAAATAGTTGGCATTTTCAGATATCTCCTGGGTTTTCAGTGTTTCGGTCATTCCGAAAACGCCTCCCTGGAAAACAAAAGTAGTAGAATCAAAGGCTGCATAAGAAGCCGGGTTGCCCGGGTTAAGCAAACCTTTATCCTGTACCCCGATACGAATGCCCCCCATGGCCATGATCCTCGTCTCAAACCTGTTTTCGACCAGCCATCCCAGGCCAAACCGGGTATAGGGAGAGTTGATCTTGACCTGAGCTGTAAGCTCCTGGAAAGAGAGCAAGATCAAAAAAATAATTATGGCTTTTATTGATTTCAGGATGAAATTATTCAACATTCAGGTCCAGTATTTCGTTCAACCCGTCCAGTACCAGATTCGGGAGTGCAAAGATGTTATTTTTTAGTTTATTATCAAAATATTTGTGATCTCCCCCGGTAATTACTACCTGAATACCGTCAAACTTCTTCCGGTACGCATCTATGATCCCGGATACTTCCGCCAGCACCCCATTCAGAACACCCGAAAGGATGGAATCCGTTGTGCTGTCACCGAGCAGTTCTGCAAGGTCCTGCCTGGGAACTAACGGGAGATTTCCGGTAAAAGTATGCAATGCTTTAAATCTCATATCAATACCCGGTGAGATACCCCCTCCGAGGTGTGCTTTTTGTGCGGTCACCATATCATAGGTGATGGCTGTACCGGCATCAATGACCAGTACCTCCTGTGCCGGAAACCTGGCCGCAGCCCCCACTACCGCAGCAATCCTGTCTTTCCCAAGCGTCTGGGGTGTTTTATAATGAATGCTGACAGGCAGCACCAGTTTATGAGAAAGCTCGAAAAAGCTGGTTTTCTGTTTAAGGAATGCAGCAATATCAGGTGAATAATCCGTAACTGACGACAATATAGCTGCCCTGAACGGGCCCTTTCTTTGAAAAAAGCTTATGACATCATTTAATGAAAGGTTCTCTGAGACTTCAACAGTTTTCAGGTTTTTACTTTCATACACAGCCAGTTTACTAAAAGTATTGCCGATATCGATGATAAGCTTCGTCAAAGTACTAATTATTGAAAATCAGGGTGCAAAGATAGGGAAAGTTTGATTTATCAGTTGACAGTTGACAGTTGACGGTTGACGGTTGACAGTGCATTGTTCCCGTCTTCGGTCTTCCGACTTCCGACTCCGGTCTTCCAGCTCTCAGCTCTCAACTCTCTCTCC
>DAOWEV010000007.1 GCA_030638325.1 Bacteroidales bacterium | reverse complement strand
GGGTTGAGGGTTGACGGTTGAGGGTTGACGGTTGAGGGTTGACAGTTGACGGTTGACAGTTGACAGTTGACGGTTGACGGTTGAGGGTTGACGGTTGACAGTTGACGGTTAACAGTTGAGGGTTGACGGTTGACGGTTGAGGGTTGAGGGTTGACGGTTGGCAGTTGACGGTTAACAATCGAAAAAGCAGAAAAGGATGAAAACACACTTTCTCGTCTGCCGAATCCGCCTCAGATAATGTCATTTCACAAAAGCAAACTTAAACAGTCTTTTAATTTTAGTAATTTTGCAGCCGCAAAAATTTTTAACTAAAAACGTAACTATGTAACTGCTATTAAAGTGAAAATTAATCTTGTTATATTTAAGTTCTCTTTTGTCATTTGCTTCGCGTCATATTATTGTCATTCGCTTCGCGTCATTTTAATAACCATTGAATGACCATTGAATGACCATTGAATGACTATTGAATGACCATCGAATGACCATCGAATGACTATTGAATGACTATTGAATGACCATCGAATGACCATCGAATGACTACCTGCTGAGAAGATTAAATCATTAAAGCAAATTTAATAATCACCTAAATAGTAACCTAAAATAAAAGATAAAAGAAAATGGCATACAGCAAAGAGCAATTTCTGAAAGCACTCAGTGGCGTTTTGTATTTCCCTGAAGGAGATAACATCGTAGCCTTAAATATGGTCCAGGATCTGAAAATGGAGGGACATAAAGTCAGTTTTACTATAATTTTTTCAAAACCGGATGAAAAGAATATGCCGGTACTGCGAAAAACCTGTGAAAATACGATCAAAGCAATCGATCCTGAAGCTGAGGTTTTCATTGAATTCAAAACATATAGTCCCTCACTGTCTAAGGTGAAACATATTGTTGCCGTGGGCTCCGGCAAGGGCGGGGTCGGAAAATCCACGATCGCAGCAAACCTGGCGGTGGCATTGTCTAAAACCGGCAGCAAGGTAGGCATACTGGATGCAGACATCTATGGGCCTTCCATCCCGATCATGTTCGGTGTGGAGGGAGAAAGGCCGCTGACTACAGAAGAGGATGGCAAAGCACGCATCCTTCCCATTGAAAAATATGGCATTAAAATACAGTCGATAGGGTTTTTTGTTGACCCGAAGCAGGCACTTATCTGGCGGGGGCCCATGGCTTCAAATGCCCTGACACAGTTGTTCAACGACACAGTCTGGGGCGAGTTGGATTATCTCGTAGTGGACCTGCCACCAGGCACCGGAGATGTCCATCTTACACTAGTACAGACCGTACCCGTAAATGGTATTGCTGTGGTATCGACGCCTCAGGAAGTAGCTCTTGCCGATGCCCGCAAAGCATTCAGCATGTTTAATACGGATAATATCAAAGTGCCCATTTTAGGGTTAATCGAAAATATGTCGTATTTCACAGCTGCAGAATTACCTGATAATAAATACTACATCTTCGGAAAACACGGAGGCAGGAAACTGGCCGAACAGGAAAATGTGAACCTGCTGGGTGAGATACCTCTCGTACAAAGCATCCGTGAATCAGGTGATGAAGGGTATCCTGCGGCACTTGATGAGAATTCCCCTGTATATGATTCTTTTATGAAACTGGCTAAAAATATAAAGGCACTGGTAGAAAAGAAATAAAACAATTTTGTAACTTTGTAAAGTTCTAAAGATCAAAGAATATCAATATGAAAAGCGAGGAAAGAACACAACTTGAAAATAAGGTCAAAAATGTGCTTGAGCAGATCCGGCCGTACCTTCAGCAGGATGGAGGAGATCTTGAATTTATAGAAATTACCGATGATAATGTTGTAAATGTTGAGCTGCAGGGAGCCTGCGGTTCGTGCCCATACAGCCTGATTACACTTAAGGGAGGAGTGGAAACCACCCTCAAAAAGGCAATCCCTGAGATCAAATCGGTAGAAGCAATAAATTTAGGTTAAATACCTGGCAACGATAGGCATCCTCCGGCCCATTCCGAAAGCCTTGGGAGAAACTCTCAGTGTCGGAGGTGTCTGGTACCTTTTGTGTTCATTGGTATTCACAAGCCGTAAAACTTTTTTCACAGTTTCTTCATCAAAACCCTGGTTTATCAGCTCATGCGGTCCTCTTCGAAGTTCGATGTACTGATATAATATATCATCCAAGATTTCATAGTCGGGCAACGAGTCGCTGTCTTTTTGTCCCGGTCTCAACTCTGCCGACGGAGGTTTGGTGATCGTATTCAGGGGTATGATCCCCTGGTCTTTGTTGATGTAATCAGCCAGCTCGAAAACTTGTGTTTTATAGACATCCCCCAAAACGGAAATACCACCATTCATATCCCCGTATAATGTCCCGTAGCCAACAGCAGCTTCGCTTTTATTTGAAGTGTTCAGGAGAATATGGCCGAATTTATTGGAGATCGCCATGAGGATCACGCCCCGTATCCTGGCCTGTAGGTTTTCTTCAGTTATGTCAAACGGCAATCCCCGAAACAGGGGGTTCAGGGTATTTTCGAAGCTCTTGTATGCTTCTTCAATACTGATAACATCATACTGACAGCCCAGGTTTTCAGCCAGCTTTATGGCATCCGTCACAGAATGATCAGATGAAAAAGCTGAAGGCATCAGAACGGCCCTGACATTGCCGGCGCCCAATGCCCGGACTGCTATGACCAGCGTGACCGCAGAATCAATGCCACCCGATAATCCCAACAGTGCTTTGTGAAATCCCAATTTTTTGAAATAATTCCGGACACCCATCACCAGTGCATCGTGTATCAACCCGATCTTCTCCGATTGACCATGATGGGCAGATTGTGCTTTTTTTGAGTGCTTTACTTCTTCGAGATCAAAAATCTTCAGGTCTTCTTCAAAATACTTCAGTTCGTCAAAAACCACGCCTTCAGGAGTGAACACCATGGATCCGCCATCGAATAAAAGCTCGGTCTGGGCCCCGGCATGATTTACATAAAAAACGGGCAGCTTATTATTTTTAGCATTTTGCGACAGGATCCGGGTGCGTATCTCCTGCTGATCATAATGGAAGGGAGAAGCTGCAATATTGATGATGAGATCGGGCTTGTACTTCATCAGTTCATGCATGGGATTGGCAACATATAAAGGATGATCACCGGTGTTCCACAAGTCTTCACAAATAGTCAGAGCGATCTGCTTCCCTTTAAACTGAATGGTTTCGAATTTCCGGTTGGGTTCAAAGTACCTGTATTCATCAAAGATATCGTAATTCGGCAGCAATGTCTTATATGTTTCATGGCTGACTTTTCCATTTTCGAGAAACAGGGCCGCATTGAAAAGAGGTTTCCCTTTGCCTGTCAGGTTCTTCACAGGACAACCTACAATTGCTGCAATATCCGTACAATCCTGTGCAATTTCTTCAACAGCCTTATGGCATTTCCTTATAAAATCATCAAATTCAAGGAAATCCCTGGGAGGGTAACCTGAAACGGCAAGCTCGGCAAACACGACCAGGTCGGCGCCCTGCTGTTCAGCTTTCCGCACAGCCATCCTGATCTTTTCCGTATTTTCTTTAAAATTACCGATGTGGTAATTCAGTTGTGCCAATGCTATCTTCATATTACCTTTAATTAGAAGACAATCCCAATATTCAGTTCAACGAAATTGGAAAAGGCTTTCTGATCCCCCTGGGGATTGGCAGGGTTTGAGCCTTTAAGTATATTCGTAAAACCATTGTTAAATGTTACATCCAGCAATAATGCCGTTGATCCTTTAAAAACATATTCAATACCTCCTCCAATAATGAGGGAACTCCTGACTGGATTTACCTCATTTTTTATGTCGGTCTTGCTCTCTTTTATACCATCTTCATAGGTGAATTGATCCTCGGCCTTCGCCTTCAGCAGGAAACCCGTCCCGAGTCCTACTTTCCCGAATAACCTGATCTTTTCCGATAACTCCGTTTTCATTTTGAAAACCAGGGGGAGCTCAATATATTGTGTTTTATATTTCCTGTTTAATGTGCCAGTTACAGGTATTGTATCATTTTCAATATCCATGGCATATGGTAACTCCATTCTCCCGTTCAGGTAAATTACATTGAATCCGGTTTGAATAGCATAAGGTTCCATGAGATAAAACTCAGCGATAAAGCCCCATGAGAATCCCGGTTCTATGCCTTCAGACTTATATCCCTCAGTATCCGGTTTTATCCATCCGATATTCGGTGCAGCTTTTAACCCAAAAATAATTGGCTTATACTGAGCTGTTAATGATAACACCGCAAAATTGAACAGCATGACAAATGAAAGGAATTTTAGCATATCCGGATTTTTCTAAAAGCAAATGTAACGTTTTGTTAAAGATTAATCTTATTTTTGAAATCAAAATTAATTAATACATCTTCAAAAAATGAAAAAATTACTTCTGATCATCATCGGCATTGCATTATCCTTTCAGTTATCCGCGCAAGGATTTACTTTTGGCCCCTTAATTGGATTTAATTCCTCAACCCTGACAACCAATATTGATACACTTACAAATGAGGCAAAGGCTAATTTCTTATTTGGTGCATTTATAAGGATGGGGAAAAAGATCTATATTCAGCCCGAATTGGTTTGGACTACCAAAGGTGGTATTTTGATAAATACAGATGTTTCGAACCTGAAAGCTGAAATGCAGATCAAGATGAAGCAAATTGAGATACCGGTTTTGGTCGGCTGGAGGATGATCAACATTGGCATTGCCAACATCAGGGTCATGGGAGGCCCGGTTGCCGGCATTGTGATGGATAAGACAGTAATTGCTAACGACCTCGTAAAAGATCCTATCCCGGAAACATCTTTCAAAGACCTGGTGTGGAGCGCCCATCTTGGAGCAGGGGTGGATGTCCTGTTCCTGAGCCTGGATATCAGATATGAGTTCGGACTTTCTAATATTTACAACGGTTCGGAGCCTTATAACATGAAAAATAACCTCTGGCGATTTAGCCTGGCATGGACAATACTCTGACGGTTTATTACGAATGATCTATGATTGGACGTGGAAGTGTTGTTTTAGTTATTTTATTAACTGCCGTTGTTTTATTTAACTGCAGTCCGGGCAGGGTTAAAACAGATCTGTCAGACATTCATATTGACGAGGTAGTAATTAACAGATACGGACTTGCCCTGTTCCGTTTAGATCCAGGCAATCTGAAGTCTGGTTTACAGGTATTATCAAAGGATTACAGTTTCTTTCTGGGGTATGACTTCGAGGACACATTGAAACTGATCC
>DAOWEV010000026.1 GCA_030638325.1 Bacteroidales bacterium | reverse complement strand
GATAAGGAGAAAGCCCAAATGGTTACAAAGGAATTTGGGATTAAATCCTTTGATACTATTGATGAGCTTATCGATGCAGTGGATGTGGTGGATATTGTTACTCCTACGGTTTCGCATTTCGACTGTGCTGCGCTTGCTATGAAGAAATCGCGGCATGTATTTATTGAGAAGCCGGTAGTTACGACGCCTAAGGAAGCTTTGGAGCTGATCAAGATAGCCGGTGAGACCAACATCAAGGTTCAGGTAGGGCATGTTGAGCGGTTTAACCCGGCTTTTATTGCTGCCCGGCCTTATTTTGACAGGCCTATGTTCATTGAGTCACACAGGCTTGCACAATTTAACCCAAGGGGAACAGATGTCCCGGTTATCCTGGATTTGATGATCCATGATATTGATATCATCCTCTCTGTGGTCAATTCGAACATCAGGAAGATTAGTGCCAGCGGGGTTCCCATCGTAAGCGACTCGCCCGATATTGCAAATGCCAGGCTGGAGTTTGATAACGGATGTGTGGCCAACCTGACTGCCAGCCGGATCTCAATGAAGAATTTGCGGAAATCCAGGTTCTTCCAGAAAAATGCATATATATCTGTCGACTTTCTTGAAAAAGAGGTGGAGGTCATAAAAATGCAGGATATTTCAGCACCACCGGATGACCCCTTCGCACTGGTGATTGACCTTGGCGAGGGTAAAGGTAAAAAACAGATTTTCATTGAAAAGCCCGGGATACAAACTTTAAACGCGATAAAAACCGAACTTGAAAGCCTTTATGAGGCCATAGATAAAAACACAACTCCATCCGTCACCATTGACGATGGCTACCAGGCTTTGAATGTAGCTTACAGGATTATCGAAAAGATAAACTTATCTCCCAATAATCTTTAATTGTAATTATTTTAGGTGTGACGTATATTTCATCAGTGTTAAATAAATCACTAAAATAGAAGATCTAAATCCGAATTTCTAAATCCTAAACAATACCAAATGACAAAAGCACAAAATTTAAAACCATATTTTCTGTAGGAAATCCTTTGTTTTGAACTTTGGTTATTTGAGTTTTGAATTTGTTTAGAATTTAGGATTTGGTACTTAGGATTTAATATGAAGAAAAACATTTGTATGATATATAACACCTAAATAGTTACCTTTAGTAAATATAAAGTAGATGTTTTTTAACATTTATTAACAAAAGGCAATATTAACTATCAGATGCCGTTCAAATTTTACCAAATTAAATCACGAAAGATCTTCTTATGATCAGGACAAAGCAATATTCCATTTTCCTGCCCTTTGTTCTGTTATTGATCTTTCTGATCTATGCGTGCGATAAATTTGAAGGTGATCAAACCATCCCATCCTATATAGAAATAGATACCATAGGATTTAGCTCTGACAATGCCATTGAAGGCACCGATGCACAGAATATCCTGGATGTCTGGGTATATGTGAATGACCAGTTGATCGGGGGATTTGAAATGCCGACCAGGATCCCTGTCCTTGCACAGGGGGCCAGTAAAATTGAAATAAGGCCCGGCATAAAGCTGAATGGAATATCTGCAACACGGGCGCCATATCCGTATTTTATTCCGTTGATATTTGAGGATCATATGCTTATCCCCGACAGTGTGATCTCCATCACGGGTACGTCACATTACCGCAGCAATACGGAATTTATCTGGATGGAGGATTTCGAAGATGCATCATTGGCTATTGTAGAATATTCGGGGAGTGACACCGGAATATACAGGACCATGCCGCCTAATTTAGAAGGCGCTTTTCTGGATGAATACTCTGAACATTCAGGCATTGTATACCTTGACAGTGAAAGGCCTTATGTACTTCTTTTGTCGGATGATGGTAACGGAGAGGGGTTCCCTCTGCGACAAGGTGATTTTATCTTTCTGGAATTGCATTACAAAACAAATTTCCCCCTGATTACCGGGATGATCATAAAACACCAGGATGGCTCAGTGGAAAAGCGTTACCTGATAGGGGTGAATCCTACTGACATCTGGAAGAAAGTATACGTTAACTTTTCGCCCATGGTTAACGAATCTGCCGGGGCCATTAATTTTAAGGTGTTTTTTGAAGCAAAAAAAGAGAGTGAAGAACAAGCGGGGAAAATCTGGTTAGATAATATTAAATTACTCTCAAGACAGAATCTTTAGATGAATAAAAGACTACAAGTACTGAAATACGTTATTGCAGATCTCTTTGCGGCCGCAATCGCCTGGAGCCTGTTTTTTGTCTATAGGAAATTTTCTGTTGAGCCAATAGCCCTGAAAGACCTCACAGAAATATTGCAGGATGAAAATCTATATAAGGGAATTGTTATTGTGCCGCTTTTCTGGCTTATATCATATGCCCTTGTCGGTACTTATAAAAAGAAAAAAATTTACAGGAAGTCTCGTCTCAAGGAAATGGGACAAACATTCATGATCACTCTGATCGGTGTGATCATCATCTTTTTTGTATTGATCCTTGATGACATTATTGTCTCCTACAGATCTTATTACCAATCGTTTTTTGTTTTGTTCACCCTGCATTTCGTCATCACTTTTGGATTCAGGCTTACGCTTACCACCATCACGGTCAAAAAGATACACAATAAAGTCATTGGCTTTAACACGGTCATTGTTGGAAGCAACGGGAACGCTATATCCATATATCATGACATTGAAAATCAGGAGATATCCTCGGGAAATAAATTTGTTGGGTTCGTCAATGCATTTAATTATAAGGAATATAAGGTGGATAAATACCTTCCACATCTCGGTAATTATAAAGACTTGCATCAAATCATTGAAGACTCTCATATAGAGGAGGTTATTATCGCCATTGAGCGGTCGGAACGGGAAACCATTCAAAAGATCCTGACCATACTGGAAAATACGGATGTGATCATCAAAGTTATTCCGGATATGCAGGACTACCTGCTGGGGGCAGTGAAGATGACTTCTATCTGGGAGGCTCCACTGATACAGGTAACACCAGGATTGATGCCTGTCTGGCAACAATCTGCCAAACGTTTCATTGACATTGTTGCATCCCTGTCGGCCCTGATACTGCTATCTCCTGTATTTACTATTGTCGCAATATTCGTGAAACTATCTTCTAAAGGCCCGGTCATTTATTCACAGGAGCGAATTGGTATAAATGGTGTTCCCTTTAAGATGCATAAGTTCCGTTCGATGTACGCCGACGCGGAAAAGAACGGACCTGCACTGTCCACTAAAGACGATAATCGCATTACACCTTTCGGTCGTTTCCTGAGGAAAGTCCGCCTCGACGAAATCACACAATTCTATACGGTCCTGATAGGAGATATGTCGCTGGTGGGATACCGCCCCGAAAGACAATACTATATCGATAAGATTGTGGAACGGGCGCCGGAATATAAATTGTTGTTCAAGATCAAACCGGGCATCACTTCCTGGGGCCAGGTCAAATACGGGTATGCTGAAAATGTGGATGAAATGATCAAACGCCTCAAGTATGACCTGCTCTATATCGAAAATATGTCACTCCTCGTGGATTTTAAAATCCTTATCTATACCGTGCTTATTGTTATACAAGGCCGCGGAAAATGATCCGATAATTTATATCTCCCCCCGCTCAATCATTCTCACAATATGCTCTATGGTCCTGTCTTCACCATATGGGTCGTATTTTGTCTTTAGATTAAAGCCGAACAGCCTGGCAAAAGACTGGTAAAAAAAAGCCCTGAACTTACCCCTGAATTCTGACACGATTTCATAGGAGGAAGCGCCTGTTTCCCGGTCAATGAGCTTGATAAGAATGATGCCCTGCGAAAAATTCATCTTCCTGAGATCACCCCCGAATTCACTGTCCAGGTCTTCTTCTGCCTGTTTGATGATATGTTTTCTTTCTTTTTTGTCATCAATCATGGCAAGTTTTTCCTCATATTCTACCAACAGTACACCTGCAACCTTTGCATAGGGGTATACTTTTTTAACATTTTTCACCAACCGGGTCATTCTTTTGGCTTCCCGCCTGGTAACAATGAGCCTGTATGTGATGTTGCTATGATCGGGATAGATTATAACTTCCTTTAAGGGAATGACCGGAACGGTATCACCGTCAATGATCCGTGCGTATACAACAAAGCCTGTTGTATCCTGAGAATGGCTGTAGGGTACAGCAAAAACCATTAAAAACCATATGATAAGAAGTTTCTTCAAATCAATACAGTAGAATTCAAAAATTATGCCACCATCAGCTTTCAGTTATCAGTAATCAGTAATCAGTAATCAGTAATCAGTAATCAGTAATCAGTAATCAGTTATCAGTAATCAGTAATCAGTAATCAGTTATCAGTAATCAGTTATCAGGTTTGTTGTTTACTGTTCACTGTTTTCTGTTAACTGTTAACTGTTAACTGTAAACTGCAAAAGTACTACGCTACCTTAAGTTTGGAAATCCCGGATTTATTAAACTTCTCTTCTGCATATTTTCGACTGATCCTGAGTGTCCTGGTTTTTCCTTGTGAAGGAAGCTCAAACATAGCGTCGGTGAGAATGGCTTCAATGATTGACCGCAAGCCACGGGCTCCAAGCTCGTGTGCAATAGCTTTTTCAACAATGAAATCAAGGGCGTCATCATCGAAACCAAGCTTGATCTTGTCCATCTTGAATAATTTAGTGAATTGTTTCACCAGGGCATTTTTCGGATCGGTCAATATCTTCTTCAGATCCTCTTTATCAAGCGGGTCTAAATAGGAGATGACCGGAAAACGGCCTACGATCTCCGGTATCAGTCCATATTTTTTAAGGTCGGAAGGAGAGATATACCGAAGTATGTTTTCCTTACTAATGCCTCGCTTTTCCTTGTCAATGCCATACCCGATAATGTTGGTGCGCAACCTGGACGAAATGATCCTGTCTATAGAATTGAAAGCTCCACCGGTGATGAACAATATGTCCTGGGTGTTTACCGGGATCATTTTCTGTTCCGGATGTTTCCGCCCGCCATGTGGCGGAACGTTAATAATTGCACCTTCCAGCAGCTTCAGAAGTGCTTGCTGGACACCTTCTCCGGAGACGTCCCTGGTAATCGACGGGTTGTCACTTTTCCGGGATATTTTATCTATCTCATCAATGAAAACGATCCCATGTTCTGCGGCGGCCACATTATAATCGGCAGCCTGCAAAAGCCGTGACAAGATGCTCTCTACATCTTCGCCAACATAACCAGCTTCTGTCAATACTGTGGCATCGGCGATGGCGAACGGTACATTCAGCATTTTAGCAATGGTCCTGGCCAGTAATGTTTTGCCGGTGCCTGTCTCTCCGACAATTATGATATTGGATTTTTCAATTTCAACCTCATCTTTATCGGGAGGCTGGTTAATACGCTTGTAATGATTATAAACCGCAACCGACAAGACCCGTTTGGATTCTTCCTGACCGATCACATATTGATCGAGGTATTCCTTGATCTCCTGTGGTGTTTTCAGCTTCAGCTCCGAAACCTGGTGGGCCTGGTCGTGCGAAAATTCCTCATTCAGGATATTTTTGGCCTGGGTAATACATGCATCACAAATATGTGCATTAATACCTGCAATGAGTACATTTACTTCCGATCTGCTCCTTCCGCAGAAAGAGCATTTCTGATTGTTCTCTGACATGACTTATATAGCTTATTCTATTTTTTATTCTTCTCAAGCACTTCGTCGATCATGCCGTATGCCTTGGCTTCTTCAGCAGTCATCCAAAAATCCCTGTCACCGTCTTTCCATATCTTTTTATAGTTCTGGTTTGTATGTTTTGCAATGATCTCATAAAGTTCTTTCTTGAGTTTTTGGATCTCCCTTGCCGTGATCTCGATATCGGATGCCTGTCCGGAAACGCCTCCCATTGGCTGGTGGATCAATATCCTGGAATGTTTTAAGGCAGAACGTTTCGATTTGTTACCTGCACAGAGGAGTATTGCTCCCATTGAAGCAGCTATTCCCGTGCAAATTGTCGCAACCTCCGGCTCAATGTATTGCATGGTGTCGTAAATGCCAAGACCGGCATAAACAGAACCACCAGGTGTATTCAAATAAATGGTGATGTCTTTGCTGGAATTCGACGACTCCAGGAACAAGAGTTGTGCCTGAATGATGTTGGCCACGTAATCGTCAATAGGAACGCCCAGGAAAATGATGCGGTCCATCATCAGCCTGGAAAAGACATCCATAGTGGCTATGTTAAGCTGCCTCTCTTCGATAATGGTAGGTGAAATATAATTTCCCACCATTGAGGTATATTTATCATATGCCATGCTGCTGATGCGCTTATGGTGTATGGCATATTTGCGGAATTCGTCCTGGTTCATAATTTATTTATTTTTAATTTCTTCAGCTAATTTAGTAAATTCATCTATACTGACAGTCTTCTCAGACAGCTTGAGAGTCGATTTGAACAAGTCTTTTAACTTAACATCAAAAAGCTGGTCATGAATACGGCCGGTTTCCTCCTTGTTTTCCATCATCTTGTTCACAATGCCTTCAAGTCCTTTGACGGCCTCCTTATTTTCAGGATCTACCATCATCTGACTGCCGAAATAATTCCGGATGACATCCCGGATCTCGCTCTCTTTAACTTCTATATCATTATCTTTTACGATCTTACTTTCAATAAGTTGCCATCTGAGAGATCTGGTATAATTTCCGTATTGGCTTTCCAGTTCATCTTCCTTAAGTTTTCCTTCATTACTTTCAAGCAACCATCTTTTCAGGAAATCATCAGGAAGTTGAATATCAGTTATTTCCATGAGTTTTAATATGACATGGTTCATGAGCAGCCTGTCGCTTTCAGGCTCCAGTGATCTTTCAATGATCTCCTTCACTTTCATTTTAAATTTCTCATCAGAGTCGATGTTCTCACCAAAAGCCTGTTTATAAAGATCAACATTTAACTCCGCTGGTTCATGACGTGTTATCTCACTGATGGTAAATTCGTAGTCAGCCTCGAGCTTTTCCGTATCCTCTTTAGTGATTCCAAGCATATTGGCTGTCTCAACAGCGTTGTCCATGGCTTTGAGAGGGTTAAACACAATTGAATCGCCGTTTTTAGCCCCCATAAATTTATCTTGCACGGTTTTGAGCTTGATAAGATCGGTTGCCAGCATTGACTGGTGCCGCAAGCCGCCTTCCTTTTGTTTGCCTTCACTATCCAATTCCACCATTTCCCCTTTTACTACATCCTTATCTTCAATGATATCAGCTTTTATGTGTGATCCAAAACGTGTTCTCAGGTTATTGATATAATCATCTTCCATTTTCTGATCAACCATGATCTTATAATAATCTACTTCAATCTTATCAGAGAGTTCCAGATCAATCTCAGGAGCCCATCCGATGTCAAAATAAAAGGTAAAATCGTTGTTGTTCTCAAAGTCTGCAGGCGGGGTTTTTTCAGCATTGGGAAGGGGATTCCCAAGCAGATTGAGTTTATTGTCTACAATATAATTATTGATGTTTTCGGATAAAAGTTTGTTTACCTGCTCGGCGATAACGGCTTTCTCATACATTTTTTTGATCATGCCGAGTGGCACCTTTCCGGGTCTGAAGCCAGGCATGCTGGCTTTTTTCTGATGGTTTTTCAGTTCGTTATCTGCCGATTCCTGGTAATCATCACTATTGATCTCTATCTTTAAAGTGGCAGTCAACTCTCCTGTGTTTTCCTGGGTTAGGTTCATTTGGGGTTGGTTATATGTTTATTTGGTTATTTGTTTATTTGCTATACTTCGGAAATCGAATATCGCGCAATCTTATACATCGTGCAATAAAAAAGTGCGGATGAAGGGACTCGAACCCCCACGCCTTTCGGCACTAGATCCTAAGTCTAGCGCGGCTACCAATTACGCCACATCCGCAATTTTGGTCCCGGATGCTCCTCATGCAATAGCCGGCGATCAAATTTGAACATGCGAGGAACTTCCTTCCGGGACGCTGCAAAGGTACTATATTTTAGCCATTTTGCTGTCTTTCATGATTTAAATCAGGGACACTTGATGGAAATGAGTGAATCGTGAGCGATAAGAGTTGAGAGTTGAGAGGAAGTCGGAAGACGGAAGACGGAAGACCGAAGACCGAAGACGGAAGAGGGGAACAGTTTAGAGTTGAAAGAAATAGTAAATAATAAATAGTAAATAGTAAATCGGTGTTCCTTGCTGTCCAATTTAAAATCCCTCTAAATAAGTAATAATGCAATATATAATAGATGGAAATTCAATCAGTTACATTGTTGAGGTAAATATCGAAGATAAAAATATGAAATTGTTGAAAGGGTAAAATCATATATTTGTTCCCCCGTACAATAAAGCAATATGTAGATTGGTTTTTTTTAGGATGAGTTTGAATCGTAAAATTGACGGCAACTATAAGATACTGTTAATAGTCTTTTTTATTCTTGTTTCTTCTGGCAGGATATATGCCCAGGAGATGTGGGGTATTGTCTCCAGTAACTTCGCAGGCTCCAATGGCGTTATTATCAATCCTTCTTCTTTAACAGGTTCCAAGCTGTATATGGATGTGAATATTCTTACTGCAGACTTTTATGCCGGGAATAATTACCTGTACATTCATTCCGAGGATTTTAAATTATTTAATTTCCTGAAAAAAGATCCGGAATTTCCAAGTTATGACCCTGATAACAGTGCGATGGACTATTATGATAATACATCTATAAAGAGTGGCTATGTCAATGTCCTGCTACGTGGGCCATCCTTTTTTCAGCAGCGGGGCCGTCATGCCATTGGCTTATCTACCGGTGTCAGGGTATTGGCATCTGCCAATAGATTGCCCTACGATCTTGCCAACTTTGGATACCTTGGCCTTAAATATGAGCCACAACATAATATTAATTACAATGATCATAATTTTTATGGTAATACAATGGAATTTGCTGAGCTTGGAATTACGTATGCATATATTGTCAGGCAGTTTAGCGTAGATGAATTCTCGGTAGGTATCACATTAAAGGGCTTGTTCGGATACAGTGGCGGATACGTATATGCTGATAACCTGGATTATATGGTTCTCAACGATAGCACAGCGAACTTCAGGAACCTTAATGCAGAAGTGGGGTTTTCCATCCCGGTCGATTATGAAACAAATAATTTTCCCGATGGCAGTGGTCTCTTTAGGGGCAACGGTGTTGGTGCGGATATAGGTTTTACTTACCAGAGAAAGGTGAGGTCATTTCAGAAGCGCAAATATGATAAATTATGCAGGCAACGTTACATTGATTATATATACAAGGTTGGGGTGTCGCTGATCGACTTTGGATTTGTCAGTTTTACGAAAAACACCCAGTTGCATGCTTTTGAGAATGTAAGCAGATATTGGGTCAATATTGATACTATTGCTTACTCCAATATGAACCAATTAATGGGAGAATTGAGTGATGTGTTTTATGGCGATCCTGATGCTTCCTACAGGGGAGATAAAATGAGCGTATTTTTACCGGCTGCCGTGAGCATTCAGCTCGATTACCATATTTACAGGAACTGGTATATTAATGCCACTGCGATTCATCCGATTATTCTGGGAAAGTCAACCATTGCCAGGCCTGCCCAGGTGGTTGCCGTTCCCAGGTTTGAAACATCGCGGTGGGAGTTCAGTTTACCGGTCGCACTTTATGAATGGAAACAGCTTCACTTCGGAATTGCTGCAAGGTG
This sequence comes from Bacteroidales bacterium, assembly GCA_030638325.1. Classification (GTDB taxonomy): domain Bacteria; phylum Bacteroidota; class Bacteroidia; order Bacteroidales; family JAGOPY01; genus DAOWEV01. The sequence goes on along the minus strand of DAOWEV010000026.1, from coordinate 2,122 downwards.
GGAGTTTTTAACCATTGGTTCTGATAACCTGGGAGGGTTATTAGGTTTGCAGGACTTTACGGGCATGGATATCTATTTCTCTGTCAAATTTAATTTTAGAAAGGGCAAATGCCATGGAGACAATCGTTTTCGCCCATGTTACAACCAGGAATATGGTATTGAAAGGAAATAACCATTCTTCCACCATTCCACCATTCCATCATTCCACCATTCCATCATTCCATTATTCCAGTTTTCTGTAAGAGCAGAGCCCTGACTTATCGAATAGTTCCCTGTTATTCCCATTTTTAGTATTACAATCATAAACTTTTTGGATTAATATTCGTATGAACAGATGTTCATCTGTTCTGATAAGCAAACAGGTTTTTATCATAAGGTCCTGGGCAAGGAGTCATATGTTTAAGAAGTTAATAGTAATATTGCTTGTGGTATATTCCTGGCCGGCTGGTAGCCAGGACATGCTGGGTATTGTCAACAGTAATTTTGCGGGCTCAAACGGTATCTCCATAAACCCTTCCTCCATTGCAAATGACAAACTTAAAATGGATATTAACATCTTGACTGTTAATGCATTTGTCCAAAATAATTACTTTTATCTTCCCAAAAGAGATGCGTCTGTTTTTAAGGTACTTTCCGGAGCCTATACATTTCCTTTCGCTCCAAAACCCTATGGGGATGGAGAGCGCAATGTTGATACTTATTATAATGATAAGGCCTTTAAGAACATTTATGTCAGCACAAGGCTTACCGGGCCATCTGTAATGTTCAGATGTAAAGATCATTCATTTGCATTACATACGGGTTTCAGGGCCGTATCCAGTACCAGGGACTTCCCGTATGATATAGCCAATTTTAGTTATTATTCGATGGATTTTCACCCACAGCACAATATCCAATACAAAAGGGATGAATACAGTATGGCTTCTTTATCATGGTGGGAAGTCGGGTTTACATATGCCACGGTGATTAAAAGATCATACCGCAGCCATTGGTCTGCCGGCATCACAGTTAACAAATTATACGGATATTCAGGAGCGTATCTCACAGGATATCAAACTGATTATGTTGCTTACAACGACAGTATTTTAAATGTAAATAATCTTAATGCGGAAATGGGCTTAGCCTTGCCGATGAATTATGATACCGATGTGTTTGATGTGACAGGAGACCTTGTGAGGGGCGGCGGATGGAGCGTTGATCTGGGGTTCACATACCAGTTCAAACAGAGGGGATACCGGCAGAAACCCCCGAACTTTTGCTACAAGAAGCGGTTTGAAGATTATAAATACAAGATTGGCGTGTCGTTACTGGATATAGGTTATGTCAGAATGAAGGAAAATGCCGAGAAGCATGTATATGATAATGTGAGTAATCATCATATTAACGTTAGTGATATGCAATACCATGATGTACATGAAGCGATAAATGATGTAAGCCGTATCCTGTACAATGGCGATCCTGATGCTTCTTACAGAGATGATGAGTTCACCATATATTTACCAACAGCGCTAAGCGTCCAGTTTGATTATTATTATAAAAACAACTGGTATCTTAATGCCGTTCTGATATTGCCTGTACATTTCACCAGTCCCCAGATACAAAGAGCTACAGTTGTGGCAGTTGTGCCCAGGTATGAAACGAGGAGTTTCGAAGTAAGTATACCGGTTTCAGTCTATGAACTTAAATACCTTCGTATCGGGCTGGCCATGCGGTTCTGGGACTTTTCTATCGGCACCGAGAAGCTGGGAGGCTTTTTCTCCAACAGGGATTTTACAGGTATGGATATTTACTTTTCTTACAAGATCAATATTACCGGTAAACCGAAAGGCATTTACCAGGGAGCCACTTGCTCCCGTTAGCGATTTGACGGTTGGCAGTTGACGGTTGACAGTTGACGGTTGACAGTTGACGGTTGACGGTTAGTTATCTGTGTTGATCTCAGCTCTCATCTTCCGACTCAAGTACATTACATTTCTTAACTTTACATCATCCAATCTTAAAAAAATCTTAAGCAGATGAAATATCTTTTATTGCAGCTCTGCCTGAAAGTAGCTATAATATGTTTATTATCAGGATATAACAACAGCTACTCCCAGGGAATCGAAAAGATCCGTATCGGAAT
>DAOWEV010000078.1 GCA_030638325.1 Bacteroidales bacterium | reverse complement strand
TTAAGCCATGGAGACAGCCCTTTTAGTTTCAGAAACTCAGGCCTATCGTGATTTATTCTGTTTTAAAAATATCGAATAATGAATATCGAATAATGAATATCGAATAATGAATAATGAAGTACTCAGGAATTATCTTAATCTCAATACTTATTTTGCTGTCTAACTGCAGGAATGGCAAAGATAATACACTGCTGATCTGGTCTTCAAACAATTCGCAGGAGATTACTTTAACCAGTCAGGCAGTTGCCCGATGGAACGAAGAAAACCCGGGGAGGTTTATTCGTGTCCAGCCCATCCCTGAAGGACAGTCCAGCGAAGAGATCATCCTGGCGGCAGTGGTTGGAAAGACTACCCCCGATATCTATGCAAATATGTGGCAGGGGAGTGTTCAGATGTTTGCCGAGGCGGGAGTCCTGGTCCCCCTGGATACCCTGGAAGGTTTCATGAGTTTTCTGAAGAAACGCTGTTCGGATGAGGTGATCCGGGAAATCACATCTTCAGACGGACATATCTACCAGGTCCCCTGGAAAGTGAACCCTATCATAACCCTGTATAATAAAGGAATATTCGATGCACTTGATATGGAAGGAATGCCAAACACTTATTCAAAGTACCTCGAAGCAGGGAGGCAGATCCAGCAGGATTCGGATGGAGACGGCTATGTAGACAAATGGGTTGGATATACCTCGGTTAAAGTGATCTGGTACCAGCGGCTTTTTAATTTTTATCCGCTATACCTTGCAGCATCCGACGGGGCGCCCCTGATCAGCAATAACCGGGCAGCTTTTAATAACAAATATGCCATAGGTGTTTTTCATTTCCTCCAGGAATTGTATAACAAAGATTATTTTTCCCGGCAACGTATGGGGGCAACCCAGGATCCTTTTATGTTGGAACGGATTGCAAGCCAGTTCACAGGTCCCTGGCAGGTGAGTTTCCTTGAGAAATTCAAACCGGAACATCTCGAATATGCATTTTATCAGATCCCGGTACCGGATGACCACACCGGCCCTGTATATACCTATGGCGATCCAAAGAATATCGTAATATTCAATACCTGTAAAGACCCCCAGACAGCCTGGGAGTTTATCAGTACGATGATCAACAGGGAGGGAGATCTTGCATTGCTGAATATAACCGGCCAGTTTCCAAGAAGAAATAAGCTGGCAGATGATCCTTATTTTGCTGATTTCTTTAAAAACAACCCAAAGTTACAAGTCTTCGCCCGGCAGGTAGATTATATTGTCGGGATTGATAACCATGCCTTGATCGTGGAAGTGCTCGATATCATTTCACAGGAATATGAAGCCTGTGTGATATACAATAAGAAAACACCGGCGGAGGCAATAGAAGCTGCTGCAAAGGCTGTAAACGTGCTTCTCAAGAGCAATTAAAAATAAACTTCGTCTATAAATTTCAGTATTGGGATTTGGAATTTGGAATTTGGAGTTTGGAATTTATTTAACAACACTTCCATTATCAGGATCAAAAAACAATATCCTGGGTGTATCAAAATACAATTCCGCTATTTTATCAGTTTCAATGATTTCCTCAGATGGAAACCTGGCGATCATTTGCACCTTATTCAGATTCACATAAACCAGCATTTCGCTACCCATATGTTCAACAGCGTTGATGGTAGCATTTACTTTTGCAAATCCGGAAGATCCTTCAACCTGAAAATGGTGTATATTCTCAGGCCTGATACCCAATACGATCTTCTTGCCGATATAATTTTTCAGGGCCGCATTTTGCAATGATGAAAGATTTATTTCCAAAGTTTTTTCTTCATCAATGAAAACCAGATCCCCTTTATTCCGGATCTCTCCAGGGATGAAATTCATGGGAGGAGAGCCTATAAAACCAGCCACAAATATGTTTTCAGGGGTATTGTATAGCTCCATTGGCGAACCAATCTGCATAACAATCCCGTCTTTAAGCACTACGATCCTGCTCCCCAGTGTCATGGCTTCTGTCTGGTCATGCGTCACATAAATGATGGTTGCCTGTAATTTCTTATGGAGCTTTTGCAATTCAACACGCATCTGCACCCTCAGCTTGGCATCCAGGTTGCTAAGTGGTTCGTCGAAAAGGAAAACCTTGGGGTCTCTCACAATGGCCCTGCCGATGGCTACCCGCTGCCGCTGTCCTCCCGACATGGCTTTGGGCTTCCTGTCTAAAAGATAGGATATCTCAAGAATTTCTGCGGCTTTTCTGACCCGCCGGTCGATCTCTTCCCTCGGTACCTTTTTGATCTTTAACCCAAATGCCATATTCTGATAAACTGTCATATGAGGGTACAAAGCATAATTCTGGAAAACCATTGCTATGTCGCGGTCTTTAGGCAACAGATCATTTACACGTTTTTTATCAATATACAAATTGCCCGATGTGATATCTTCAAGGCCTGCTACCATCCGGAGAACGGTTGACTTACCACATCCCGAAGGGCCAACCAATACCACAAACTCCTTATCGAAGATCTCAAAATTAACACTTTTGACCACTTCGGTTTTTCCGTCGTAGATCTTCACAATATTTTCCAGCTTAACATTTGCCATCTTGAATAGTATTTTAAGGTATTAGCCTGCATTATTCATACAGAGTTGAAAGTTGAAAGTTGAAAGTTATAAAGTTATAAAGTTATAAAGTTGTAAAGTGCATTGATATTGTGAAATATGCATATTTTGTAAAAAATTTACGATATTATTTTTCAAAAGATTACTTTTTGTACAGAGGCTAACTTTCTAACCTTCAACTTTCAACCTTCAACCTTCAACTTTATAACTTTTAACTTTCAACTCTTCAATAATTCATGAATTTAAGAGGTAAAAGTATATTTAGGAATATGAGTAATTCTGCATGCTAAATCCAGCTCACCGGAAGCCACAATAAAACGATCACCTGCATCCGCGATACCGGTCGTGAAAACCACATCCGTAAGATATATCTGATCTTTTATATCTGCGGTCAATTCGGGACGGGCTTCCAGCAAGGGCTGATCGTCATGCAGCTCGATGACCTTTTCAGGATCATCTTTATCAAGTAATGCCCAATAGGTTCTGTAGACACCAACTTCTCCTCTTGCCTCAACGGCATGGTAAAGCATAAGCCACCCTTTTGGGGTTAATACCGGCGGGGTGCCTCCGCCTATCCTGTTGATATTCAATGCCCCTTTCCGCGGCCTCAGAAAGGCTTTATCCAACGGTTTCCAATGCAGCAGGTCAGGGGAGGAGGCCAGGTTAATGGTAGGGCCCGACAGGTATTGGGAGTC
>DAOWEV010000052.1 GCA_030638325.1 Bacteroidales bacterium | reverse complement strand
TTTGCCTTTTGCCTTATGCCCTCTGCCCTACCACTGGAATCGCTTCCCCACACTCCCTGCATTTATTACCTTCCAGTCCTGCTAGCCGGGTATGGTATCCTGACCGGCTGATGAGCAAGTGGCCGCACTTAGGACAATTGGTATCCCGCCCTTTATCTGAACTTACATTCCCCAGGTAAACATAATGCAAGTATTCACGGGCAATCTCATAGAACTTTTTAAGCAAAGATTCCGGTGTGGCATTATGAGTCAGCTTGTAAGTGGGGAAAAAACGGGAGATGTGCAGAACTGTATCTGGCCCAAGTTCCTTATTGATCCATTCCATCATCTTCCTGAAATCTTTTTCATTATCATTTTCATCAGGGATGAGGAGGTTGGTTATCTCAAAATGCCTGCCTGAAGCCCTGATCGTCTTCAGACTTTCCAGTACAGGGGCCAGAGAAGATGATGTCAGCTGTTTATAAAATGCCTCAGTAAAAGCTTTCAGGTCCACACTGAAGGCGTGTATTACAGGGATCAACTCCTTCAAGGGTTCAGGATTTATAAAGCCATTGGTGACCACAACATTCTTCAGGCCCTCATCATTTGCTTTATCAGCAATATCTTTCATGAACTCATACCATACTGTAGGTTCATTATAAGTATATGCGATACCCAGGTTTCCTGCCTCTGCTGTAGCCATATCAACAATAGACGCAGGGGAATATTCTTGCAGGTAAGGGTAATCTTTTACATTGGTCTGGGATATCTCCCAGTTCTGGCAAAAACGGCAATGCAGATTGCAACCGACTGTTCCTACCGACAGGATATTCCTTCCCGGATAATAATGATACAGTGGTTTTTTTTCAATGGGGTCAAGGTGCAGGGAACATACTTTACCGTAATTTTCGCTCAGCAGTACCCCATCCCTATTCTTTCTAACCCTGCATATACCGCTTTGCCCATTTTTGAGTAAACAATTGTGAGGGCATAGGTTACATCGTATGGCCTGTCCCTCTTCTGTGATATAATATCTTGTTTCCATCAGTTCTTTTCTGATCAATAACCTTTCTCTATCAATTTGTCAACCCACTTTTCCGCCACCAGCCCCTGGTAATTCCCCATTTTATCCAAAAGGGCACCGGCATCCGTGTCGACAAGAATATTAGCACGGTGTTCCGGCCTGACAAACTTCATATCAACAGCATGATCAAACCATTCGATCACAGGATCATAGAAATGATCAATATTGTAAATCCCTACCGGCTTATGGATCAGTCCTAGCTGGTTCCAGCTCAACATCTCAAAGAGTTCATCCATGGTACCGAAGCCACCCGGCATGCCTATAAAGCCATCCGATAATTCTTCCATGACCTTCTTACGCTCCTGCATATTTTCCACGAGGATAGTTTCTGTCATGTTTTCGTGCAGGATCTCCTTTCGGACCAGGTTTCCAGGCATCACACCTGTAACCTTCCCGCCCAGGGCAAGAACACGGTCGGCAATGGATTTCATCAAACCAATGTTGGCCCCACCATAAACCAATTCAATATCTTTTTCTACCAATGCATCGGCAAGTCTTTCTGCCATTACAGCATATGTCACCTTAATACCTTTACTGGAACCGCAAAATACACAGATCTTCTTCATCTACTAATTATTAATGGTCTGATTATTGAATTTATTTTAACCGGAAATCATTAAGTTTGTGATGATCAAAGATAGATAAAATAAGCATGAACGAACTATATCCACTGAAATTCAAGCCCATCTTCAAGGACAAAATATGGGGTGGCACCAAGATCCATTCGGTAATAGGCCTTGACTTTTCCCCTTTACACAATTGCGGGGAAGCATGGATGCTGTCCGGTGTAGAAGGCAACCCCAGTGTCGTTACCAACGGCTTCCTGGCAGGCAATGAGTTGAATGAACTGCTCGAGGTTTATATGTATGACCTGGTAGGGGATGAAGTATATGAAAAGTATGGAAATGAATTTCCTGTACTCATCAAGCTGATCGATGCCAACGACTGGCTTTCAATCCAGGTCCACCCTGATGATGAGCTTGCGGCCAAAAGAAAAATCGGCAGGGGAAAAACCGAGATGTGGTACGTACTGGGGGCAGATAAAAATGCAGAACTGATAAGTGGCTTCAACCGGAAACTGAACAAAGAAATATACCTTGAACATCTGCAAAATAAAACCCTGCCGGAGATCTTGAATTACGAAAAGCTGGCAGAAGGAGATGTGTTTTTTATGCCCGCCGGGAGGGTGCATGCCCTCGGACCGGGAACACTGCTTGCAGAGATACAGGAAACTTCTGACACAACCTATCGCATTTATGACTGGGACCGTACCGACAGTGAAGGGAACAGCAGGGAGTTGCATCTTGACGAAGCACTGGATGCCATCGACTTTGAAGTTCATGATAAGTACCGCACAGATTATCCACGGGAAGAAGAGAAAAGTGTGAAGCTGGCCACTTGCGAACATTTTACCACCAGTCTGATCTCAATGGAAAAGTATGCCATAGAAAAAGACTACAGTTCCATCGGATCTTTTGTATCCTTGTTATGCACTGAAGGAAAGGCAATTATACAGTGCCGGGATGAACAATATGACATCAATGCCGGAGAGTTGATACTGGTCCCGGCCATCACAGATAACATCCTGATCAATCCCCTTCAAAAAACTAAGTTGCTGGAAGTATATATATGATTATTTCTTTCTACTTTTGGCGTGTTTCTCATTTAACAATAAAACAACATATATAAATCCATTAATAATATGAAAAAACTTAGCATGATCATGCTGGCCCTTCTCATCGGGTTTACAGTTTATTCGCAGAATGATAAAAAGAAGGGTCATAACCTACCTTCCATTGACCTGAAGACTGCTAAGGGGGAGCCCTTCAACACCGCTAATATCAGTAATGATGGAAAACCCATTATACTTAGTTTCTGGGCCTTATGGTGTAAGCCCTGTATTAAAGAGCTGAACACTATTTCTGATGAATACATCGACTGGCAGGAAGAGACCGGTGTGAAACTGATCGCTGTTTCTATTGATGATGCCAGGTCCACCTCAAAAGTGAAACCTTTTGCCGATGGCAATGACTGGGATTACGAAGTATTGCTGGATGTAAACGGGGATTTCAAGCGGGCCATGAACGTGAATATGATCCCACATACATTCATCCTCGACGGAGATGGAAATATTGTATGGCAACATACTTCATTCTCTGAAGGCGGCGAACTTCAGATAATAGAAAACGTACGTAAAATCGTTGCAGGCCAGGAAATAGACGCACATTAAGGGTTCCGGAATCTCAACTCACTAAACCAAAACCAACGAAATGAAGAAATTAATTCCTGTATTAATTACAGGCCTCACCCTGATATTCTCCGGTGCCCAGGCACAGAATTTTGTCGGCCGTGGACAGCTAAGTGGTAGCTTTCAATTCGACGGACAGTATTATATGGAGGATACCCAACTGGGGGTCAACGACTCCACCCTCGACGGAAAACTGTTCCGGATGAACGGCTTTGGAAACATTATTTACACGAATGGCAATTTCCGGGCAGGGTTCAGATATGAAGCCTACCTGCCTCCCATTGCCGGTTACAATCCAAAATATGATGGTCACGGCATCCCGTATTACTTTGCTGAATACCAGTTTAAAAATATACAGATCACCGTCGGTAATTTC
>DAOWEV010000055.1 GCA_030638325.1 Bacteroidales bacterium | reverse complement strand
TTTAATTTTTGACTTCGGTCTTCGGTCTTCCGTTTTTCCTCTCCCATTAAATTCGTGGTTGAACCTTTTTATTTAAAACCCATTTAATTTTACCGTTACCGTGGGGATCAGTAAAAGAAAACCCAGGATCATCAGGATGAGGATCAGCGGCCATACCCACCTTACCCATTTATCGTAAGGAATTTTAGCAACTCCAAGAACTCCGATCAGAACCCCTGATGTGGGGGTTATCATATTGGTGAAGCCGTCTCCAAACTGAAAGGCCATAACGGTTGCCTGCCTCGACAGGTTGATCAGGTCGGAGAAAGGCGCCATGATAGGCATGGTAAGCGCCGCCTTGGCAGACCCGGAAGGAATAACGATATTTATAACGGTCTGAATCACGTACATGATGCCTACTGCGCTCACCTGCCCCATATCTTTCATAGCTCCTGACATCCTGTAAAGGATGGTATCAATAACCCTTCCATCTTCCAGGATGATGATGATCCCACCGGCCAGTCCTACTATCAAGGCTGCTGAAACGATATCCCTGACACCGTCCAGGAAAAGGCTCACATTCTTGTTATCATCGTACCCCATAGCAATGCCTGAAGCAATTCCCATGGCAAAGAAGAGGGTGGCAATTTCCATAATATACCATCCATATCCCATCACCCCGATAATCAGGAACAGGATGGTGAACAATAACAGTGACAAAATGTAGAAATGAACAGATTTCCGTAGGCTTATTATACCCATAATCGCAAATAATCCGGTAGCCACCGGAATTGCAGGCATGATAGCAGTGGCATTTCCAATTTTCATCTCAGTCATCGGATACATCACAGAAAAGATGATCAGCGCTATCAGGGTAAGTCCAAATGAGATCCAGCCTCCCCTCGGTGTTTTGTATTGGATGTCCTCAATATCTGAAGCACCTCTGTCCCTCCAGTATTTATCATCATGGTATACGGGTGATCGGGTAGGATCCTTTTTAATACGGGCTGCATACCTCAATACATAAGCTATGCCCACAATATTGATCACCACCCACGCAAAAAGCCTGTACTCGAATCCGGAAAACAATGGCAACTCCGCAATACTCTGGGCTATGCCAATGGTAAACGGGTTCAGAACTGCCCCTGCAAATCCCAGTCCTGCTGCCACAAAACACATTGACACACCCACAATGGAATCATATCCCATCGAAATAGCGAGGGGTACCAGGACAATAATAAAAGCGATGGTTTCTTCACTCATGCCGAATACGGCCCCAAAGATGCTGAACATTAACATGACAAGGGTGATCACGACATTGTCGACACCCACCACCCTGAAAAAACGGTAATGCTCGATGCCCCTGGTAAATTTCAGGAATGACAATATACCGACATCGATGGCCCGGGTACTGTTCATGATCCAGAAAGCCCCGCCGATCATCAGGATGAACACAATGATCCCGGCCTGCCGTTCAAAGCCCTTGAACATAGCGCCAAAAATCTGCCAGCTCTGAGGATTGCTGTCAACATAACTGAATACCATGACTGTCTTTTCAACACCGTCCTGAGCAACTATCACTTTCTCATATTGTCCGCCCGGAATAATCCAGGTCATGATGGCTGCCAGGATAATAATATAGAAAATGATAGCGTATGTATGGGGGATCTTTCTTTTCTTCAGCATACTTTATAAAATGTTTCTTTGTTTAACTGTACCTGCCCGGTATCCCGGACCAAACTGCTGGATCAATCAATGGCCGGCATCAATATGGCATTGAAAAGCAGTTTATAATTTGCTGCTGTAGAAGCCCTGAACTGTGGATTGAATGCAAACAGCACAAGTTGTCCACGGCCTTTCCTGATCCATACCAGGTTGATTTTGTCTTCCAGTTTCTTTTCATTTTCAATATATCCGCTCAACAGGATATTCTTCTCCGAAAACTTACCGATCACACGCCGGTCCATATCAAACCTCGGTATGCTGGTAGCAAATACCGGCTTACCCCTGTAAAAAACACCTGTTTCCCCAGGCATTCCCCATGTCAGGAAATGGTCTTGTTTTAGTTCTACCTTCAGGAAAGATCCGGGGCAATAGAGGTCCGTCATTTTTTTTGAAATATCTCTTACCGGCAATTGAAACTCTTCAACATCGTCTTCCCCATGTTTTATCTTCAAACTACCCATAAACAGCTCCGTTGAACGCCCCCATGAAATAATAATCCCTCCTTCATCCAGAAAAGTCATCAGTTTTTCCAATCCTTTCGCTCCCATGCCTTTCACAAATTCAGGAGGATAGCTACTCATATAGTACCCATTTTCTGATTTGTATTTTCCTTCCATCAGGATATCCTTGTTATTGTTAGGGAAGATAACAATATCAAAATCGCTGCCAAAATCAATATTTTCAAAATCACCTGGTTTCACAACAGTAAACGGCAAATGATAGGTGTCAAAGACGAACCTGGTCCATCCCGCATCCATATCATGCATATTGGTTTCAACCAAAGCAATTTTTAGCACAGATAGCTCACTGGATTTCATTTCCGGTTTTTCATAAAGCCAGACCGGGTCTGTCGTGAGATTTGCATATAATTCTTCTATTTTCCTGCTTTTTGCAGTACCGGAAATAATAAAACTTCCTTTGTTGAAATTTTTGCCTTCGATCTCTATATCCTCAGAGGTCCTTTCCACATGCAAGCCCAGTTCACGGGCCAGGAAAGCAGCCTTAAAGCTTTCATTATGCTCAACAGGAAAGGCCATCCCCCAGAATTCAGTCATTAATCCATCTTTCCGGTCATAGTTAGTTGTGATTTCCGTGAGTTGATCATCCATCCCGGGTATCGGCATATTTATTTCATGCGACTCAACACCATTGTGCAATGGCAACGACCAGCTTGTGATATCGTAGGGTTTTATGATCTTACCGCCAGGCGTATAGTGCCTCAGCGGGAATGTCTGATCTTCCATTACCTCTTTTATGAACGGCCGGAATGACTGGGCCATCGGGATCACGATATCGCCTTCATCAAAATGCCCGGAGCCAGAGATGACCTTCTCATTCAGACTGTAAACTTTTACTCCATGTTCTCTCATGAGGTTGACCAGCCGGACCAGTTCTCCCGGGTCATGCTGATCTGCAGGGAGGATGTAATAATACGGCGCCTGGTTCAGGCCTTTTTGTACTTCACTCCTGCAGATATCATTCCTGAACCTCAGAATATCTTCACGATGCAGGGAAGAGGTTTTAATGATCGAATAGGTACTTGCTTTTTCATATTCAATGATATCGCCCAGGCGCCACCAGCCTCCGGGCCAAAGTTCCGGCATATTGAAACTCTTTTTGTATTCCGACAAACCTTTTCCCCATACACTTAACTCATTGGGTTCAATATATATAGGTGTTGCATATTGTACACTGGCTGCCTCCGAAAGCATACCGATCACATTCTTCCACAAGCATGTTTCGGTAGATCCCGGCCAGTAGTCATCGAAAAGATAGCGTTGTGCGATGCCGGATAATCCTTCTCTCGTCATATCTGTTATCAAATTGGAGCCAAAGATCCCAATCCAGTTCCAGATGCCTGCCTCAATATTTTCAGCAATCGGGTCATGCGGGGGAGGCACAAAATAACGAACACCCTGTGATCCCATCTGATGTTTTTCAATCATGACCTGAGGGAACCAATCCAGGTTATAAATGGCTGCGACTACTTTTGTATCTTCCTGGCTGAGGCTCACAAAATCACGGTTGTTGTCATGCCCGATATACTTGTGATAAACCCGTGGCATAGAGCTACCTTCGTATTTAGTGCCTTTGTATTTGTTGTAATGTTCGACCACCATATCCATACCATCGGGATTATGACAAGGCACCATCATGTAAACCACATCCTGCAGCCATTTTTTCATTTCCTGGTCAGTTGTTGTAAGAAGCTGGTATGCAATAACAGGAGCAGCCTGAGAAGGGCCCACTTCTCTCGAATGCATGGAAAGGGTGGCCAGGAAAAATATTTTATTAGAGGATATCATCTCACGCCGTGCTTCATCACTCAGATCCGGATTCAGGGCCAGCTCTCTGTTCATCGTTTTGAGTTCATCCAGCCGGGCAATATTTGCCGGGTCAGAAATAAATGCAATGTACATTGGCTTTCCCATTGGTGACTCACCAATGTTGACCAACTTCAGTCCCGGAGAGGCCTCATCGAGTTTGGTAAGATAATCCATCAGCTCTTCATAGGTGAACAGCATCCGGTCAGTCCCCGGCTCAAAGCCAAAATGTTCTTCCGGTGTAATTAACTGGGCGCTGATAACATTGGAGATGATGATTAAACCGGCAGTTAATGCAAGATACAGTTTTCTTAACATAATATAAATAGTATTTATTCAGCTTTAATTTTGATTGTTAAGTATCTGATAAAGCACTAAATCCGAATTCCTAAATCCTAACCTGGACAAGCCAGAATCAAGAAGATAATAAAAACATTAAATCCGAAATCCTAATATCTAAATCCGAAATAATATCAAATATTCAAATTTTCAATTGCTTAAAACAGTTTA
>DAOWEV010000213.1 GCA_030638325.1 Bacteroidales bacterium | reverse complement strand
TTGTTATCGATCTCGATATAGGGATGACGGAAATCAATTTTATGCTCCTTGAACTCACCTTTATATATTTTTTGTCTGGCATCGTATTCTGTTGAGTATTTTTTCAGATCACAGGTAAACAGGGCAGTGCATCCACATTCCAGGCAGCGTTGTGTTTCATGTTTGGCTGTTTCTTCGGAATCATACCCCAGCTCCACTTCCTTGAAGTTCATCCTTTTACCGGGTTTCAGCGTAGGCATTTCCTCTCTTTGTTGGGCTGCAAAGGATCCTTCATAGTCTTCTGTTACCTGTGGCTTGAAATTATCCTTCTTGCTGAAGAACTCTTCCCTGAAGGGTTCAACAGCCTTGCCACGCAGGTATTGATCACAGGAATGCGAAGCGATCCGTGCCTGGGCAATCGCCTGGATCAGGGTGGCCGGTCCGGTAACCCCATCCCCTGCTGCAAAGATGTTATGAACAGCCGTTTGTAAGGTACCGGGATTTGCATCAATATCACCCCAGCGGTTCACTTTCAGTTCCTCACCATTCAGTTCCGCGTTCACTTCATCCTGAAAGCCAATCATTGTTCTCTGGCCAATGGCGGCCAGGACAACATCCATCTCAATGTCAAATTCCGAATCAGGCACAGGAACAGGCCTTCTCCTTCCGGAAGCATCCGGAGGGCCAAGTTCCATCTTCAGGCAAGTCATAGATTTCACCTTACCGTCTTTTGTGTGATTGATCCTGACCGGGTTGGTGAGAAACTGATAATCCACGCCTTCCAGTTTGGCTTCATGGATCTCAATGGGGTTGGCAGGCATCTCATTCTCAGTCCGGCGGTAAATAATATATACTTTATCAGCTCCGCATCGTATGGAAGTACGGCAGCAGTCCATAGCAGTGTTACCTCCCCCGACCACAGCTACTTTCTTTCCCTTGAAATCATGTTTTTTTCCGGTGATCTCCATTTCCTTAAGAAAATCGATACCACTGTAAACATTTTCTGCATCTTCCCCTTCACAGCCGATCATGGTTCCCTTCTGTGACCCGACAGCCAGTATCATCGCATCATATTTCTTGCGTATATCTTTGTATTTGAGATGATCGCCCAATTTCTTATTATAGAATATCTGTACCCCCATTTCAGTGATGTTATCCACTTCTTTTTGCAGTATATCATTTGGGAGGCGGTATTCGGGGATGCCATAGCGAAGCCATCCTCCTGCCATCGGGGCAGCCTCGAAGATATCTACCATATGGCCTTCCTTGCGCAGGAAGAAGCCACATGACAATCCTCCAGGCCCGGCACCAATGACGGCCACTTTTTTGCCTGTGTTCTCTTTTATTTCAGGCTTCCATTTATGTGATGAAAACAGGTCAATGTCAGAGGCAAAGCGCTTCAGGTAATCTATGCCCACGGGGGCTCCCTCATCCAGCAGGTTTCTGCGGCAGGCCACTTCACATGGCCGGACGCATACCCTGCCACAAATGGCAGGCAACGGATTTGTTTCTTTGATCAATCCAACAGCTTCATGATACTGGCCTTTTTCGATCAGGGAGATATACCCCTGTACATCCACTCCGGCCGGGCATGTTTCTTTACAAGGCCCGATGCAATCGGCATAATGATCACTTACAAGCAGGTCCAGGGCAGTTTTTCGGGCCCTGCTTATTCTTTCACTATCTGTTATTATCTGCATCCCGGCCATGATCTTCGTAGAGCAGGATGGCTGCAATCCGCGCATACCCTCAACTTCGACTACACAAACATAACAGGAAGTATAGGGTTCCAGACGGGGGTCATGACACAAGGTCGGAATATCATGCCCATAACGCCTCGCAAGCTCCAGGATGGATTCTCCCCTGTTCCCTGTCACCTTCTTTCCGTTCAATATCACATTCACTTGTTCACTCATCGCAATGATCCTTTAATCCGCTTTACTAATAAGTTAGAATAGCATCGAATTTACACTTGGTAAAGCACATGCCGCACTTAATACAATCTTCCTGCCTGATGAAATGTATCCCCTTGCGTTCACCATCGATGGCATCCACCGGGCAGTTTATTGCACAGAGTGTACAGCCCGTACACTTGTCAGGGATAACTTCGTAGGTAAGCAAGGATTTACAAACCTTTGCAGGACATTTCTTATCCCGTATATGAGCCTCATATTCGTCCCTGAAATACCTGATGGTCGTAAGCACCGGGTTGGGGGCAGTCTGGCCCAGGCCGCAGAGTGAGTTATCTTTGATCTCGTAAGCCAGCTCCTCAAGTTTCTGAATGTCGCCCTCTTCACCTTTACCTTCTGTGATCCTGGTCAGGATCTCCAGCATTCGTGTGGTGCCCATCCGGCAGAAAGTACATTTCCCACAGGATTCTTTGCGGGTGAAATCGAGGAAAAATTTTGCCACATCCACCATACAGGTAGCCTCATCCATAACCACCATCCCGCCTGAGCCCATGATGGCCCCGGTGGCATTCACCGAGTCGTAATCCACGATGGTATCTGAAAGGGAATCCGGAATACATCCGCCGGAAGGGCCTCCCATCTGGACAGCTTTGAATTTTTTATCTTCCTGTATGCCGCCACCCAGCTTGAATATCACATCTCGGATGCTGATCCCCATGGGTACTTCCACCAGGCCGGAGCGTTTGATCTTACCGGCCAGGGCAAATACTTTGGTGCCTTTGCTCCTGTCCGTGCCATACTTAGCATACTCCTCCGCACCATTTAAGATGATCCAGGGGATATTTGCGAAAGTTTCGACGTTGTTGATGTTGGTAGGCTTCTTCCAGAGCCCGGAGGCAGCCGGGAAAGGAGGCCTTTTCCTGGGCATCCCGCGCAGGCCCTCCACAGAAGCAATCAGGGCAGTCTCTTCACCACAAACAAATGCGCCTGCACCCTCCTTGATGTATATGTCAAAATTAAACCCTTCAACGCCAAGAATATTTTTTCCGAGGTAGCCTTTCTCCCTGGCCTGTTCAATGGCAATATTCAGGCGTTTGATAGCCAGCGGATACTCCGCCCGGCAATAAATCACTCCACCGGTAGCTTCTATGGCGTATGCACCGATGATCATGCCTTCAAGCACAGAGTGGGGATCGCCTTCAAGCACCGACCTGTCCATAAAGGCACCCGGGTCTCCTTCGTCGGCATTACAGATGATAAATTTTTCATCAGCCTTATTATCATTCGCAAACTTCCATTTCAGTCCGGTTGGAAATCCACCCCCCCCACGACCACGCAACCCGCTGTTGATCACGGTCTGGATCACATCCAGCCTGGCAATACGTTCAGCGGCAATTTTACGAATGGCCCGGTAGCCGCTCCTGGCTTCATAGTCTTCTATTTTTTCGGGATCAATATACCCGCAATTTCTGAGGACTATTTTAACCTGTGGTTTAACAAAATCATTGTCGGAAGTTTCAAAAAGCTCAGTCTGAACCACATAATCCTTTACCGGGTTATGCTGGCTCACATGCTTTTGAATGATCTCGACAGCCCTTTTTTCATCAATATCACCATACAGATAGGATCCATTTTCGTCAATGATCTCAACCAGAGGTTCGCGGTAACACATCCCGATACAACTGGTCTTTTTCAACTCAAAATCAAGTCCTTCCGCGTCCATTTCAGCCTTGATCCTGTCATACACTTTCTTAGCGCCGGCAGCTATCCCACAGCTACCGAGACCGACAATAACTTTGGTTTGTTCCATGTTATATTGATTTCTTGAATGTCCTCTTTACCCTGTTTAAACTATTATCAAATAAAAACTTTTTTTTAGCAAGTTTTTTTTCAAAGCCAAAAGTAAAATTGCTTTGGCCTTCCGACTTCGGTCTTCGGTCTTCGGACTTCCGACTTGTCCTTTAGGGAATTAATCAGGTTGATTTTGCTTCAACTCCTTCTTCCGAATCTCTTTAATGATCCTGATCGCCTGGGTTCCGGTAAGTTTCCCAAAGGTATCATCGCCGATCATCATCACCGGCGCCAGTGAACAACAACCCAGACAGGCCACCGATTCCAGGGTGAACATGCCATCTTCTGTAGTTTCTCCATCATCAATTCCAAGGGCTTCCTGCATGGCTTCTGTAATGCTGTTGGCGTTCTGCACATGACAGGCCGTCCCATGGCATACTTTCACAATGTGCTTACCCACCGGATTCATTCGAAATTGGGCATAGAAAGTGGCCACACCAAACATATCGCTCAGTTTCAAGCCGGTTTCGCCGGAGATCTTTTCAAATGCCTCCCTCGGAATATATCCGTAAATATCCTGTGTGCCCTGGAGCAGGGGGATCATCTTACCTTTTTTATCCCTGAATTTTTCGATCAGTGGATCCAGCAATGCCAGGTCAACACCCTCCCTGACATCCTTTATTTCTTCAATGTTAATTCTTTCAATTCGCATCTTCTTAACCGCTTAAGATTGAGGTGGTAAATTTATAAAATGTTTTACCGTAAAAATGATCGGGAAATTAATTTATAAGAAGTCTAAATGGTTTTCTTTTCAGGTTTTACTTTGCTCAGTTTTTTATGCATGGCCCTGGCGGCTATCCTTCCTGATCCCATGGCCTCGATAACCGTGGCAGATCCGGTAACAATATCCCCTCCGGCATAGACAAATTCTTTGGATGTCTCGCCTGTTTCCGGATTGATATCGATGTATCCTCTTTTGTTCAGTTTCATGTCGGGAGTGGAGTTGAAAATTATCGGATTTGGCCCATTCCCGATAGCAACAATAGCCATATCACACTCCAGGATATAATTGGATCCTTCAATCGGGACAGGCCTTCTCCTTCCCGATGCATCAGGCTCGCCCAGTTGCATTTGAATACATTCCATGGCTTTGATCGTGTTATAATCCGTTCCGATGTACCTGACAGGGCTTGTGAGCAACCTGAATCTGATCCCTTCTTCTTCAGCATGATGTACTTCCTCAATCCTGGCCGGAAGCTCATGCCTGGATCTTCTGTACACGATGGTCACTTCATCGGAGCCGGTTCGCATGGCAGTCCGGGCACAGTCCATGGCCACGTTGCCACCACCGATCACGGCAATCCTGTTACCTTTAGGCATCGGAGTATCATATTCAGGGAACTTGTATGCTTTCATCAGGTTCATCCTGGTAAGATATTCATTGGCAGAAAAAATATTGCCAAGACTCTCACCTTCCAGTCCCATAAACCATGGCAACCCGGCGCCTACACCAATATAAACTGCATCAAAATGCTCCAGCAGGTCATCCACGGTCAGAATGTTACCAATAATATGATTCAATTCCAGCCTGCACCCTAATTTAATTAAATAATCGATCTCAAACTTAACAATGGATTTAGGCAAACGGAATTCCGGGATACCATAAGTAAGAACACCTCCTGGCTCATGCAGGGCTTCAAAGATCGTTACTTCATAGCCAAGCAACCTCATGTCGGCTGCCACTGTCAGGCCTCCCGGCCCCGACCCTACCACAGCGATCTTTTTGCCTGTCGAATGCCTGATTTCCGGAACCTTTACCAGGTCCATCTTTCTCTCGTAATCTGCGACAAACCGTTCCAGTCTCCCGATAGCGACCGGTTCATCTTTCTTGCCCACAATGCACCTCGCTTCACACTGGCTTTCCTGCGGGCAAACCCGGCCGCATATCGCCGGAAGAACATTTGTTTCCTTTATTTTCCTCGCTGCAGCATCAAATTTTTCTTTGGTCATTAACTCTATAAACCCCGGGATATCAATATTTACAGGACATCCTTCAACACATAATGGCCTTTTGCATTGTAAGCACCTTCCTGCCTCCAACAATGCTAATTCAGTTGTAAATCCATAAGGGACTTCCTGGAAATTTTTGGCCCTGATCCCTGGATCCTGTTCAGGCATATCCTGCCTGGGGATCTTCAGTTTGATTATTTTTTCATCTTCTTTGGTAATACCATGCCATTCGCATCCATGCTTTAGGCAAAAAAAGAAAGGTATCAGTTTGGCATAGGCCGAAACAATTGCTTCCCCAACCTTTGAGCCGCATTCAGCACATTTGACGTCCGGATTTATAAGGCTGGTCTTGCAATGAGGGCACAAGAGGTCATCCAGCACATCATCTCCTTTCAACGGTATTGATGTCTTGATATCAAATACATCAAGAAAAGGACTCAACTTTAATACCATGTCCTGGTTCTTGTATCTGGCATTGAATATCAACGACTTTTCATGTTGTCGTTCAACATTGAAAGTTTTGCTACAATGCGGACAATAAAAGCTTAAATAGGTTTTATATTTTAAATACCTGACATCCTGTTCTAACATATCATCATCCTTTTATTTAATTGAAAATAATAATGAGTCTTTTTCATCCTGGAGATACATAGAATTTCTTTTTATCAGCTCGTCATAATCAACGGCATGTCCGTCAAAATCAGGCCCATCCACACAACAAAACTTGATCTCATTATTCACTCTCACCCTGCATCCGCCACACATGCCTGTCCCATCTATCATGATGGGATTCAGGCTAACCATGGTTGGTATATTATATTTTTTGGTAAGCTTACATACGTTTTTCATCATGATGATCGGGCCGATAGCATAAACCATTGAGATATCATATCTTTCGCCCAGGTATTTTTCGAGTGGCATTGTAACAAAGCCTCTTTTCCCATAGCTTCCGTCATCAGTGGTAATGACAAGTTCATCGCTGATGGCTGCCATCTCGTTTTCCAGGATCAGCATCTCTTTTTCTTTGGCGCCCATGATGCTGATAACATAATTTCCATTTTCCTTGAACCCCTTTGCAACGTGATAAAGAATAGCGACTCCCGTACCTCCGCCAACAACGATAACGGTTCCTTTCTTCTCAATGTCTGCCGGTTTGCCCAGCGGACCCACCACATCCAGGAGATAATCTCCTTCATTAAGAGATCTCATAAGTGCAGTTGTCTTGCCTACGATCTGGAATATTATCGTAATGATACCTGCAAAATCATCCTTATCTGCAACTGTTAACGGGATCCTTTCCCCGGTCTCATTCACCCTGATTATTACAAACTGTCCGGGTTTGACCTTTTTAGCAATTTTTGGAGCCTCTATATCAAAACGGATGATGGTATTCTTTGCCATCGATTGTTTTCTCTTTATCTCGAACATATTATTGTACTATTAATACTATTTTCTTTTATAACGTTGTTTTTTCAGTAAAATATTTTCAAGACCAGCTTATAACATTTTCTACCATTCCAGACTATCCTCCAGTTCGATATCATGAAGATCATCATCATTCATACCGTGCCACCTGCACCCCTTTTTGGAACAAATATAAAAATCGATCAGTTTTGTCTGGGCACTCACGGCTATTTTCGCTGCCGGCGATCCGCATAACCCACATTGTTCATCTTTATCTATCAAACTTGAGTTGCAATGTGGACATATAAGATCATTCACAGCCTGGTCCTCTTTCAGAAAAACGGTGGACCTGGAGGTAAATACATTCAGGTACGGACTCAGGAAGATATAGCCTGCTTCATTCTTATCATTAAGGATCTTGATTTTAACAAACCCATCATGTATCAATGTTTTATTACAAAAAGGACAATATACCGGAAGGTAGGTTCCTGATTCAATTATTTCTTTTAACTCACCATTTTCTTCAGGTATCTCTGGTAAATTTCCCTGGAATTCATGCTGGTAGTATAATCTCTTCAATGCCGCATTGATATCTTCAAATTCAAGAAAGTGGCTCTTGCACCCGGACCTGGAGCAGATGATTGCCTTTCCGCCTATATCAAGTGTCAATGGTACCATGGTAGCATCACAGTATTCACATTCTATACTGCTTGTGATCTGCTCTGAACAATGGGGGCAGTAAAATTTCACAATTTCGCCATCCGGGATTTCAATATCACAACGGTAGTTGTAACTTTCATAAATCGGGCTTAAAATAATCGTTCCCTTTTCTCCGTTTGTTTCAATCTCTAACCTGATCCCGGGGTGCCCGTCTACAAGTTGTTCACTATCCATGAGAGAATTTTCACACAGAGGGCATCTTACTTTTAAGGAAATGAATTCATACAATATATCGTCCATCATGAACTTTTTTAAAGATGCTTTCAAGCATCGGTTTTTCAACTCGGTTTAAATCGTTTACAAGTATATAAATTTTTTGCTTCAGATTTCATTATTTCCAACAAAAAAATATTTATAATTAGTTTAAATAATGAATAACTATTTAGCCTGCATTATTCATGCAGAGTTTGACCGGAACCCATCACTTTTCAGGTTTATTGTTGTTCATTATAGGTTGTTGGATGTAAGCTGCAGGTTATTTTTATCTCTTATCTTTATGTGGATACAATATAAATAAGCCAAAAATTTTCAGGAATTGATTTATTTATCTATTTTTAAGTGGAATTTTGATTGCCTTATCCTTGATAAGAGTATCCAAACAACCTGATTATCAATAATATAGATACTACGTTATTTCAAAACAAGTATCGAATTAAAACCACCTTAGGTGGGAATTAATTGACGGTTACAAGTTACAGGTTACAGGTTGCAAGTTGGGAACCTGCAACATGTAACTTGAAACCTGCAACAAAAAACAAACAACATGTTGGTAAAAGTTGCACCCTAAGTGCCTATATTTGATTGATAATAATATTCATGAAAGATACCATCGATACAATCCTGAAACAATACCCTGTAAATGACAGGGGAAGCCTCATTCCGATGCTGCAGGGGGTTCAAAAGCAGGAAGGATATATATCAAAAGAAGCCGTTGTAAAAATCTCACGTCATTTAAGGGTCTCAAGAGGAACGGTTTACGGAGTTACTACTTTTTACTCTCAATTCAAATTCAATCCGCCCGGCCGGAATTCTATCAAGATCTGCCTGGGCACGGCCTGCCACGTGCAGGGAGGTGATTTTTTATTAAATGCACTGCAACTGGAAATCGGGATCAAGCCTGGTGAAACAACCGAAGACGGGAGATTTGACCTGGAACGGGTGGCATGCCTCGGTTGTTGTGCAATAGCCCCGGTGATGATGATCAATAAGAATATCCATAGCCATATGTCGGTGATCAAAATAAGACAAGTTTTGAGCAACTATGCCTGACTTCACTAAAATACAAAAAGATGCGGCCATAGTCTGGCAGGATCTCCAGAACAGTCCCGAGCCGGTTGTATATCTTGGAATGGGGACCTGTGGCCTGGCCTCCGGGGCCGGGGAAGTATGGGATGCCGTCCAAAGTATTATTTCCGAAGCAAAACAAAAAGTCCGTCTCATAAAAGTCGGATGTATCGGCCCCTGTTACCTGGAACCACTGCTGGATATCCAGCTCCCGGGATCTCCCAGGTTATGTTTCAATAATGTCGATCCACAGAGGGCCGAAAAGCTCATAGAAGAATATATCTTTAAAGGAGAACCCAAATTAAAACCGCTGGGGCACTTTGGCCGGAAAGACGAAAAACTGAACGGCACCAGGTCATTTTGGGCTCTTCCTATGATAAAAAGACAGGAGCGTATCGTATTGCGAAACTGCGGCATCGTAGATCCGGAGAATATCATGCACTATATTGCCCGGGAGGGATTTCAGGGCCTGATCAACGCGTTTCACAAGAGCCCGCAAGATGTTATCGGGGAGATGGAGGTCTCCGGCTTGCGGGGAAGAGGAGGCGCGGGCTTCCCTGTTTTTAAAAAATGGCAGTTTTGCAGGGACGCAGAAGGAAGTCCTAAATACCTGATATGTAATGCTGATGAAGGAGATCCCGGGGCTTTCATGAACAGGTCTTTGATCGAAGGTGATCCCTTTGCCCTGCTCGAAGGAATGATCATCGCAGCCTATGCCATCGGTGCTAATTACGGGTACATTTATATCCGTGCCGAGTATCCCCTCGCTATCCAGCGGCTGATAATCGCGATGCAACAAATGCATGAGATAGGGCTCCTTGGTAAAAACATACTGGACAGTGGCTTTGATTTTGAGATCAGGATGAAAGAGGGCGCCGGTGCTTTTGTTTGTGGTGAGGAGACAGCTCTCATAGCCTCCATTGAGGGACAGAGAGGAATGCCCCGGAGTCGCCCCCCCTTCCCGGCCATATCAGGCCTCAATGGAAACCCAACCACCATCAACAATGTGGAGACCCTGGCTACTATTCCCAACATAATGCGAAAAGGAGGCAGGTGGTTCTCGGGTTATGGTACTGAGAAAAGCAAAGGCACCAAGACTTTCGCCCTGGTTGGAAGAGTGAGAAGGACCGGCCTCATAGAAGTCCCTTTGGGAACAACTCTTCGCGAGATAATATTCGATATTGGGGGGGGGACTCTGAAACCTTTTAAGGCCGTTCAGACCGGCGGACCCTCCGGTGGATGCCTCTCAAAAGATTATCTCGATCTTCCTATTGACTACGAATCTCTTATCGCTGCAGGGTCCATTATGGGCTCCGGTGGGTTGATCGTCATGGATGACAATTCCTGCATGGTGGATGTGGCGAAATATTTCATCCGGTTCACCAGCGAGGAAAGTTGTGGCAAATGTACTCCATGTCGTATTGGCACCCGGAAAATGGTAGATATTATGGACAAAATAACCGAGGGGAAAGGCCGTATGGAAGATATTGAAAACCTCGAAAGACTTGCCAATACTGTCAAAAAAGGGTCTTTGTGCGGGCTCGGTCAAACTGCACCCAACCCTATTCTAACTACGCTGAAATATTTCAGGAATGAATACGAAGCACATGTTGAGCAACATCGTTGTCCTGCCGCCGTTTGCCGCGACCTGGTGGAATACAGGGTGATCAAGGAAAAATGTACCGGTTGCCAGCGCTGTGTCGACGTCTGCCCGGCCGGTGCTATCTCCGGGCCGAGAAGCGAACCGCATAACCTGGATCCTGAAAAATGTATCAAATGCAGGGCCTGTTATGAGATTTGCCGGTTTGATGCCATTGCCGGGGATGCCATTATTATTGAGTGATGAGGTTAAGCATTTGAATATGCTATCATGAGCAAAGCAAGGCTTAAAAATATAACATTGACAATCGACGGGAAATCCGTTAAAGTAGCACAAGAATCTACAATCCTTCATGCTGCAAGGAAAGCCGGTATTTACATCCCGACCCTGTGCTTTCTGGATGGATTGAAAAACTACGGCGGCTGCCGCCTCTGCATGGTTGAAGTAAAGAACACGCATAACTTTCAGACCGCCTGCACTACCCCCGTCTTCCAGGGAATGGAGGTCACAACCAAATCATCCGGACTGCAAAACCTGAGGCGGGAAATCCTGGAGCTCATCCTTTCGGAACATCCCTTTACATGCCTTGTATGTAAAGATAAGGGCGAATGCCAGGAATTCATGCATACTACAAGAAAAGTCAGCGTGACTACCGGTTGCAATTTCTGTACCAGCAACGGTGATTGCGAATTACAGGACCTGGTAGATTATCTTGAACTAAAAGAGGTAAAATTCCCATGGATCTACAGGAATATTGCACCGGTTAAAGACAATCCGTTCTATGAACTTGATTACAACCTTTGCATTCTTTGTGGGCGTTGTGTCAGGGTTTGTAATGAAGAACGCTACAGTGAAGTTTTGGCATTCGTACAGCGAGGTAACAAAACACTCGTCGGAACAGCTTTCAATGAATCACAATTGGAGGCAGGCTGTGAATATTGTGGCGCTTGTGTGGATGTATGCCCTACAGGCTCCATCTCGGAGAAAATGGGAAGCTGGGTTGGCATTCCGGACAGATCTACTAAGACGACATGTACCTTTTGCGCGGTTGCCTGTACCATGAATG
This sequence comes from Bacteroidales bacterium, assembly GCA_030638325.1. Classification (GTDB taxonomy): domain Bacteria; phylum Bacteroidota; class Bacteroidia; order Bacteroidales; family JAGOPY01; genus DAOWEV01. The sequence continues at coordinate 12,087 of DAOWEV010000213.1, read as the reverse complement.
TCAACACAAAGGGAAACAGGATAGTAAATATCGGGCCTAAAAAGGGAGAAAGAACCGAACCCCTGCAGTTATGTGTCAGAGGTAAGTTTATTCCGGGGGATATTGTTCATCATCCCGAAAGAATAACAATGCCGCTTATTAAAAAGGCGGACAAATGGATTGAGGCCAGCTGGGGCGAGGCAATAACATTTATCGCTCAAAATCTTGATAAATACCGGGGAAATCACTTCGGACTCATCGGTTCGGCCCAGGATTCGCTGGAAAACAGCTATATTCTCCAGAAATTTACACGTAAAACCATGCAATCCAATAATGTGGATCTGCTAAATGCTTTTGGGGAAAAGGGATTGGTACAAAAGATCCATGATCATTACTCAGTCTGCCCCCCGCCTATGATCGATGATATCACTTCGGCAAACACTCTCTTTGTGATCGGGTCAGACTGTTCCCTGACTCATCCCATAATTGAAAACAGGATCAGAAAGGCGTTTAAACAGGGGAAGCAGGTATTGGCAGCAAATACTCTTTTCAACAGAACCGCTTATTTCTCAAACCATTTTATTGTTTATCAACCGGGTGAAGAATACCATTTCCTGTTGCTGCTTCTTTCGGAGCTGCTCAAAGGAAAAAATAGCAAAACCTCGAAACAGATATCAAAATACCTGAAGAACTTTGATATCAGCAATTTACTGGATCAGTGCGGAGTAGCATCAAAAGATATCGAAAAATTATCAAATACCCTTCAGAACTCTGAAAACATCATCATAATTGCAGGCGACGGCGTTTTAAAGACATCCGGCAGCCTTCATAATTTGAATGCATTGATCGATATACAGTTATTAATAAATGAACAAAAAGACTGCCGGATGATGTACCTGTTTGATGAAGGCAACCGTTATGGAAGCAGCCTGATGGGCATGCATCCGGACCATTTTGGCGGGTTTGATAAAGTAAGTGATCCATCATCTGTAAAGAAATGGTCTGAAAACTGGAATTGCAAATTGAGCAGTAACAAAGGCAGCTCCGGTGATGAAATGGTCAGGAATATTTCCGGTGACGGAATAAAGGCCCTGTTTGTCATGGGCGATATTCCACCCCATAAAAACCTGTCAGGATTGAAGTTTTTCGTCCAGCAAAATATGTTCCTGACCGGGACATCAAAATATGCTGATGTATTCCTGCCCATGTCGAGCTTCATGGAAGCCGAAGGCCGTATCATCAATCTTGAACAAAAGCTAAAAAATATTGTTCCGGCCATTAAACCGGCGAAAGGAAACAAGCCTTCCTGGAAAGTTATTTCAGAGATCGCTCATCTGATGTCTGAGCCGGGATTTAATTACCGGAAAGCAAAGGATATTCTGTCGGAAATCAGATTATTTATTGATTTTACCGAGGTTGCATCTTCAGATAGATCAACCGGGGTTCAGCCATTGGGAACTAAAGCCCGTGAAAAGACTGAAGGGTATCCTGTTTCCCTAACCATTGCACCTGATCAACTTCATTATATGGGTAATATCCTAACGGACCTGGTTCCTGACCTAAAAGCAATATCAATGACTCCTGAGGCACTGCAAAAAACAGAAACGGAAAACAATGGTTAAGATAGTTGAAAAAGAGCAAATAGCCCCGAACGTACATTCCTGTACTATAGAAGCGCCTGATTTGGCGAGAAAGGCGCTTCCCGGGCATTTTGTAATGGTGATCCCGGATAAATACAGTGAAAGAATACCGATTACTCTTTCTGACTGGGATACAGAAAAAGGCACTGTAACCATTGTATTCCTGGAGATTGGCGCAGCCACGCAACGGCTTGCTGAGCTAAAGGCAGGGGATGACATCTATTCTTTTACAGGGCCCCTCGGCATGCCCTTTGAAATAGAAAATTTCGGGACTGTTGGATTGGTTGGAGGGTGTTATGGCATCGGGGGCATATACCAGGCAGCCAAGGCACTCAAAAGTAAAGGTAATAAGGTTATTTCGTATTCAGAGGCACGCAGCAGTTTTTTACTTTACTGGAATAATAAATTAGAAGAAGCTTCTCATGAGGTCAGGTACTCCACTGTTGATGCATCCCTTGGTTCCCGTGGGCATTCTCACGACCTGCTTGAAGAGAACCTGAGATCGGGTGAACACTTTGACCGCATAATGGCTGTCGGATGTACTTATATGATGTACAAAGTATCTTTGATCACCAGGCCTTTCGGTGTAAAAACGATCGTCAGTATGAATCCTGTTATGATCGATGGTACCGGAATGTGTGGAGCGTGCCGGCTGGTAGTAGGAGGTGAAACCAGGTTCGCATGTGTTGACGGGCCGCACTTTGACGGCCATCAGATAGACTGGGATGTGGTACTGGACAGGCGAAGGGCTTATCTCGAAGAAGAGATCATTTCAAAGGAAAGGTGGTGATATGGCAAAAATAAAACCGAAAAAAACGCCCATGAGGGAGCAGCCGCCTGAAGAACGTATCAGGAACTTTGATGAAGTACCCTATGGATATACTCCTGAAGAGGCTATTGAAGAAGCTCTCCGCTGCCTTCAGTGTAAGAACCCGGCCTGCATCCAGGGATGTCCGGTAGAGATCGACATCCCCGGTTTTGTCAAATTTATAGCAGAGAATAAGTTCAGGGATGGAATAGTGCGTCTCAAAGAAAAAAATATCATGCCGGCAATCTGCGGCCGGGTTTGCCCACAGGAAGAACAATGCGAACAAGTATGTATCGTTGGGAAGAAGAATGAACCGGTTGCCATTGGGAGGCTGGAACGGTTTCTTGCTGACTGGGAACGGAGCCAGGGTGAAATGGATATCCCCCGGATTCCGGCCCCGACCGGGAAAAAAATTGCCATCGTAGGAGCCGGGCCAGCCGGCATCACTGCCGCTGCCGACCTTGCCAGGCTTGGACATCATGTTGAGATATTTGAAGCCCTGCACGAGCCGGGAGGGGTATTGGTCTATGGTATTCCTGAATTCCGGCTCCCCAAGGCCATCGTTTTCAAAGAGATTGATTTCTTAAAGAAACTGGGCGTCAAGTTACATACCGACACCGTTATAGGAAAGATAAAAAGCATAGATGAATTATTGAAGGAATATGATGCGGTCTTCCTGGGAACAGGTGCAGGACTGCCCTGGTTCATGAATGTGCCGGGTGAAAACCTGAATGGTGTATATTCTGCCAATGAATATCTCACCCGGGCAAATCTTATGAAAGCTTATCTGTTTCCCAAATATAAAACCCCGATCATAAAAGGAAGGCGCGTAGCTACGGTTGGAGGGGGTAATGTTGCTATGGATTGCGCCAGAACAGCACTCCGTTTAGGCGCTGAAAAATCAATCCTTATTTACAGAAGGGCCAGGGAACAGATGCCTGCCCGTGAAGAGGAGATCCACCACGCTGAGCAGGAAGGGGTTATCTTTAAGCTGTTGTCTAACCCGGCTGCCTTTCACGGTTCCGAAAACGGGTGGGTGAAGGAAGCGGAATGCATTAAGATGAAACTGGGTGAGCCCGATGAGTCAGGACGCAGAAGGCCGGTCCCCATAGAAGGGGCCAATTTCAAGGTACAGGTGGATGTCGTAATCATTGCCATCGGCAACAGTCCCAATCCGCTCATACCCTCTACGACACCGGATATTGAATCTTCAAAATGGGGCACGGTCATAACTGATCCGAAGACAGGTAAGACCTCGAAAAAAGGTGTCTTTGCTGGTGGGGACGTGGCCACAGGGGCTGCTACCGTTATCCTCGCAATGGGCGCCGGAAAAATCGCTGCAAGAGGCATCCATGAATATCTAAAGACCGGTGTGTGGTAAAGCTTTTTACCATTCCAGGCTGTCCTCCAGCCGGATATTATACAGGTCATCCTCGTTCAACCCATGCCACTTGCACCCTTTTCTTGTACAGATATAAAAATCAATCAATTTGGTACGGGCGCTGATGTTGATCTTTGCCACCGGCGACTTGCATGTTTCACACACCCTGTCTTCCACGATCAGGCTGGTATCACAATGAATGCATTTAAGATCCTTGACAGTCTTGTCTTCCGAGAGATATATGGTGGATTTTGAAGAAAACACATTGAAGTAAGGGCTCAGCATCAACACCCCTTCTTCGCCATTGGTGATCTTTACTTTGAGCATATCATCCTCAATAAGGCTTTTCTTACAATGCGGGCAGTAAGATTGTAAAAAAGTTCCGGTTTCAAGGATCTCGGCTGTTTCATCTGTTTCCCTTTTTTCAGGCTCTTTCCTAACTTCAGGCCAGGATGGCCGTTTCATTCCTTTACCTGCATAACCATAGTCCTGGTAAAGTCTTTTCATAGCAAGAGAAAGATCGTCAAATTCAACAAAATGGTTTTTACACCCAACCCTTGAACAAATGCTCACCCTCCCGCCTATATCCAGGAACAGGGGAATCATTGGCGCACCGCAGGCCAGGCATTGTGAAGTAGAAATAAGGTGCTCATCACAGTGTGGGCAATTGAGTGAAACAATACAATCCTGGAGCAATTCAATATCCGCAGCATAATTATAGCTACCGTAAATAGAGCTCAGCCAGATTGTTCCCGCTTTTTCGTTGCACGTCACCCGGAGTTTTATGCCCGGTTCATTATCGATCTGGTGCTCATGATCCATCAGCGATTCGCCACATTCCGGACATTTGAGCTTCAATGACATCAATTCATACATATCGATGGTATTTTATTATCTGATTTAAAAAGACTGTACAATGTTACTAAAAAATCCAATTACTTTTTCCAGGTAATCACCGAAAGCCGTTTTTTTCCGTCCATACTAATTGTAATTGGGTTTTTAAAGCGGACATGCCTGAAAAATTTCGCTTTTTCAATTAATTCCTGCTGATCCATGATCCGGTAATTTATATAGCTTCCGGAAATTTCGGGTTGAACAGAGAAATAACCTACATTCATCGATGTGACATTGTGAAAAAAATGTGAGCCTGAAGAAGCATCCAGGGGATAACCTTCAAGGCTGGTCTCAACAATGACTTTTGCCCCGGATATCTGTGGCCAGTCAACCGGAATACCTATCCACTTGTCGCGTGTACCCCACCTGCCAGGCCCGATCAGTACATATTGTTTGCCTTCCCCGGTCATTTTTTTATTCAATTGATCGATTTCAATTGCCATCTCCTCTGTTTTTGATTTATCGAAGGCACTATTATCGATGTAGATCACATCCCGGATGCTTTTGATCAATCCGTTTCCCATCCCTTTTTCAGCAAAGAGAATGATATCCTCTTTCCTGATTTTATCCAGATCCACTTCATAATCCTGGGCGCCGTGTATCATCGGCTTGATCTGCAGCAGGTAGAAAGAGGTTTGATTATCAGTATCCCTTTTCAGATCGATGGCGAACTCGATTTCAATGGGAGAACCCATTGCTTCTTTTACAAGATCAAGAACAGCTTCAATGGTTTCCGCCATGGGTATATATTTATATTTTAAAATATTGGCGAAATCGATAATCCTGGGACCAGGTTTATCCAGGCCTGCAGATATGGTATTATTATCAACATCATAAACAGATGCACAGTGTTTTAAAGTGCCGTGCATTTCCGCATCATAAATATCCATCTTTGAAAGGCCGGCTATGTCACCTTCCAATAGGTTCGGGCTTTGATTTTTTAAATTCACCGCATAGAACTTAACCTGTGAATTTTTCACCTGGTCTTCAATAGCAGTTATGGCGGTAGTCGGGTATTTGGGTGAAAACCTGTAGGAATTTTCGCCTTCTACAACATGTTTCCCAAGTCCGACAGCAGCTATCGCAAATCCTTCCTCGGGTTTCATGTGGGCGAATGGATAGTAATTATATGACTGGGCAACACCACTGATATGTGGATAAAACACATCTCCGTATTTATTCCCGACAACTTCCTGGATGACAACAGCCATTTTTTCTTCTTCAATCTTATAATTCACGGCTTTGATGTAACCACGGGCGACATCTGAATAAACAGATGCGTAGACCAGTTTAATGGCATCCATTACTTGTTGTAATCTTACATTTTGGTCCGGGTGGTTGTTGGGCAGCAGATAGGTTTCGAAAATTCCTGCGAATGGCTGCATCAAACTGTCTTCAAACAACCCTGATGATCTTATGGCAAGCGGCTTTTTTATCATTTTTAAGAGTACTTTCAGCCTGCCGATCAGGGTTGGCGTAAGTTTAGCTTTGAGAAATCGTTTCTTTATTTCTTCATAAGGAATTTCTGCGGTCTTAATATAATGTAACTTATTCCGGTCAAAAAAATATTCAAACTCATCGGTGCCGATAAAAGAAGTCCTGGGGGCCCCGATATTGATGCCCTGAATATAATTTCTAAAGTCGAAATTATAGATCAGGGAATTGATAAATGCAAGGCCTCTTCCTTTGCCTCCCATAGCGCCTTCCGACAGGGTTACGATATTGGTTTCATCCAGGATAGCTGAATCTTCATACGGTACCACTTTGCCCTGGTTTTGTTCATCCCTGAATTTCTGGACAACACTGATCAGGTATTCCCTGATGGTTGCGGGCTCTTTAAAGTCCCCGGTTTTTTTTGGATGCAGGATCTTTGCGGCCTGTATCTCTCCCCTTGCCATCAACCATGAGGAAAAATGATCTTTCTTTGCATGATATAAAATTGAATCATCAGGAACGGTCCGTAAATGTCTCTCAAATTCTTTCAATGACTTAACTTCAATTAATTTCCTTCCATGGCTGTCGCGATAAACAAAATTTCCAAAACCCAGATAGTGCATTATAAAACTCTTGAATTCCTGCACCAGGTTTTCAGAGTTTTTATCAATAAAAACTGATTTTAATTTATATGCCTCTTCTGCAGATTCAGGGTTGGACGACTGGATAATTACAGGAATATCCTTTTGCTCCTTTCGAAGGTGTTTGACCAGTTCAAATCCCGCGTTCTTATCCATTTTACCATTTTTACTGAATTTCACATCCGTGATGAGGCAAAAAATATAATCTTTGTATTTATTATAAATTTGAATGGCTTCTTCGTAGTTAGTTGCCAGTAAAATTTTTGGCCTTGCCCTTAATTTCAACACCTTATACAGGTCATCTGTACTCACATCATCAATGATCCTTTTTGTTTGTTCCAGCACTATCTGGTAAAGCATGGGGAGATATCTTGAGTAATACATTGGTGAATCTTCCACCACAAGCATCACCCTGACCGATCCTTTAAGGGTGTCATTATCCGCATTGATCTTGTCTTCAACATGTTTGATCATCGCAAAGAAAATCCTTGATTCGCCGTTCCAAACAAAAATTCTATCGAATGAAAATGGTTTCTTTTTCTTTTCGAAGTAAGCAATATCACTGTTATTATTCAAAAGGAGGAAAACGGGAATATAAGGAAATGCTTTTTTTATCTTTTCACTTAATGTCAATGGGATCTTTTTATCCACGCCTACCATTATTATGACCAGGTCAAAATGTTTTGAACCAAGTTGTTCCTGCGTTTCCTCTTCTGTTGAAACACCTGTAACTCTCGGTACAGATGTGAGGCTTAACTGTGCATATTCACCCATCATGTGTTCCGAGAACTTACCCTCTTGTTCTATGCCGTATGCATCGTAAAGATTTGCTACTAAAAGGATTTCCTTGACTTTAAATGGCATAAGGTCATGGTAAATATCCCTGTCGTAATTATTCTTATTAAGAAAACGTTGCAATAATTGCTTGCTGGTAATGGGACAGGTTTCTTTCTGCTGTTCCAAATCCTTTTTCTGAATGTCATAACCATAGCGTTTGAGTATATCTTTTCCTTTTATGCTGCTCAAATATCCGGAAATAATATTGACAAGGTTTATTATCAAGTCGCGTTCTTCTTTCAGAAAAGGGCCTTCGTCAGCACCCGGAAAACTTTTCGAATAATAGATTTCGATACTGCCCGATTTATTATCAATGGTAATAAAATTTTGTTTTAGCAACCATTTTGTTCTCAGAAAATCACCGGACCTGTATTCTTCGTTTTCAAATATGATCCTGGCTGAAGTAAACTCCGGATATTGCCAGCCATCAGGAAGAATACGAGCAATTTTTTGCAGGGTTTCCTGAACAGTTTTACCCTCCTTCAATATGGATGTGGTTCTATTTATGGTAGAAAGCTCTTTTAACCTCTCTAAGGTTTGGGCTCTCAGTTCTTCAAAGCCATTTTGAACACCATTTTTTTCTGTCATAATTATCAATCTAACATTGCTTTTATCCGGATAAATTAAATTCAATAGCGCTTAAATATACGAAAAATAAATGAAAAAAGCCTTCCAACCTAAGCTGAAAGGCTTCTCTAAATTTTCAGATCCCGGGTTTTTAAACAACCCCCTGATCCAGCATTGCATTGGCAACTTTCAGGAAGCCCGCAACATTAGCGCCTTTCACGTAGTTGATATAACCATTGTTCTCCCTACCATGAATAACTGAAGCACTATGAATACTTCTCATTATTTGATGCAATCTGTTATCCACTTCTTCACTTGGCCAGTTCAACTTCATGGCATTCTGTGACATTTCCAAGCCGGAAGTGGCAACACCACCGGCATTAACTGCTTTTCCGGGGCCGAAAAGTACTTTATTTTGTTGGAGTACTTCTATTGCTTCCGGTGTGGAAGGCATATTTGCACCCTCTGCAACGCATATACATCCATTTTTTACCAGGTTTTCTGCATCTTGTTTATCCAATTCATTCTGGGTTGCACAAGGGATAGCAACATCACAAGGTGTTTCCCATGGATGTTTTCCCTGGTGGAAACGTGCTTCCGGAAATTCATAGGAATAAGGTTTCACAATGTCCTGGTTTGAAGCCCTGAGTTCCAACATATATTCGATCTTTTCACCGGACACACCTTCAGGATCGTAAATATATCCATCAGGACCGGAAAGTGTTACAACTTTACCACCAAGCTCGTTCACCTTCATTGCAGCGCCCCATGCAACATTCCCAAACCCGGACAGGCAAACTGTTTTTCCTTCGAGGCTCTCCTCTTTTGTTGCCAGCATTTCCTGTGCAAAATAAACAGAACCGAACCCTGTTGCCTCCGGTCTTATCAGGCTTCCACCCCAATTCAAACCTTTCCCGGTCAATACTCCATGATGTTGTTTTGTCAATTTTTTATACATGCCAAACAGGTATCCTATTTCCTTTCCTCCAACACCGATATCACCTGCCGGAACATCTGTTTCAGGTCCTATCAATTTCCATAATTCCAGCATAAATGCCTGGCAAAACCGCATGATCTCCGTGTCTGACTTTCCTTTAGGATCAAAATCCGATCCGCCCTTTCCACCGCCTATCGGTAAGGTTGTAAGACTGTTTTTAAAGATTTGCTCAAACCCGAGAAATTTCAGGATGCTTAAATTTACACTGGGGTGAAACCGCAATCCCCCTTTATAGGGTCCCAAAGCATTATTAAACTGCACCCGGTATCCCAGATTAACCTGTACTTTGCCGTTATCTTCAATCCATGGCACTTTGAAAGTCAAAACCCTGTCTGGTTCTATAAGTCTTTCGATGATTCCTGCAGATTCAAATTGAGGATTTTGGTTTACAACATCTTCTATTGATTCTAACACTTCTCTAACCGCTTGTAAGTATTCAACCTCACCGGGATGTTTCTTTTCGAGATCATTTAATAATTTTTCAAGATTCATGACTGTATACTTTTAAAAGGTTTATAATTAAGTATTTGTATTGTTAATAAATTAACAGCAAATTAATAAAGCACGCAAATTTATATTTATTTCTTGTGATCTCCAAATGAAAAAAAGGTTTTTTGTAAGAAGGTGACTTTGAATTGCACCCATTGGGCGGGGAAGGATGGAATAATGGAATTGTGGAAAAATGGAAAAATAGCTAACTCCGTCCTTTAGGGCGGAGAAAAAAATAAGAATAATAACCGGGCTTTAGCCCGAAATTTCTGATATCCTTATCCCCGGCATGAATGCCGGGGTTAGTCAACATTCCATCATTCCAATATTCCAGCATTCCAGCATTCCAGTGAATTTCAAATTAAAAACCAATCAGGTGAAAATATTTGTAAATATTCTCACAATTGCATACTTTTTTTTGTTATCATTGCTGACTCAATTTTTATAAACCAATTTTCTAACCTTAAATATAATAGATTATTATGGCAAACAATGCTTATGATCAAATGGTAAATGATTTTATGGCTAAGATCATTGCCAAGAACCAGGGTGAAGTAGAATTTCACCAGGCGGTACTGGAAGTTGCCGAAACATTGATCCCTTTTATTGAAGAAAATCCCAAATACAAGGCTGCTAAGATTCTCGAAAGAATAGCTGAACCGGAAAGAGTGATCCTTTTCAGGGTCGCATGGGTTGACGATAAAGGTGAAGTTCAGATCAATAAGGGATACCGGATTGAGATGAACAGCGCTATCGGCCCTTACAAAGGGGGACTTCGTTTCCACCCGACAGTGACCCTTGGTATGCTAAAATTCCTGGCTTTTGAGCAGGTGCTGAAAAACAGTCTCACCACGCTCCCAATGGGTGGTGGTAAAGGTGGTTCCGATTTCGACCCGAAAGGCAAATCTGACAATGAAGTGATGCGTTTTTGCCAGAGCTTTATGACCGAATTATTCCGCCACATTGGGCCAAATACTGACGTCCCGGCCGGTGATATCGGTGTTGGCGGCCGTGAGATAGGTTTCCTCTTCGGCCAGTACAAAAGATTGCGTAATGAGTTTACCGGTGTTCTGACAGGTAAAGGAAGAGAATGGGGCGGCAGCCTGATCCGCCCGGAGGCTACCGGTTACGGCGAGGTTTATTTTGCCGAAGAGATGCTCAAAACCCGTGGTGACAGCATGAAAGGCAAGATCTGCACTGTCTCAGGTTCCGGTAATGTTGCCCAGTATGCAACTCAAAAGGCAACTATGCTGGGAGCTAAAGTCGTTACTTTATCAGACTCTGGTGGTTTCATCTATGATCCGGATGGCATTGATGCCGATAAGCTGGCTTTTGTGATGCACCTGAAAAACGTAAAACGTGGAAGGATCACGGAATATGCTGAAAAATACGGAGTTGAATATTTCCCGGGTCTAAGGCCATGGGGCATCAAATGTGATGTGGCTCTGCCAAGCGCTACCCAGAATGAGATCAATGAAGAGGAAGCCAAAACATTGATCGCAAATGGTTGCTTTGTTGTTTCGGAAGGTGCCAACATGCCATCCACTCCGGAGGCTATTGCAGTTTACCAGGATGCAGAAATCCTTTATGGACTGGGCAAAGCTGCCAATGCAGGTGGGGTTGCCGTTTCAGGACTTGAAATGAGCCAGAACTCACTCCGCCTGTCATGGACCCGCGAAGAAGTTGACGGACGTCTTCAGGTTATCATGAAAGACATTCATGCTGCCTGTGTTAAATATGGAAAACGTGACGATGGATCGGTCGATTACATAAAAGGAGCCAACATTGCCGGTTTTGTAAAAGTTGCCGATGCCATGCTTGCACAGGGAGTCGTTTAGTTTTCTGTTTATACATAAGAAAAAAGGTTCTACCAAGAATTTAATGGAAATGCTTAAATGCGTAAATGCTTAAATGGGTAAATGCAATCTATTGTTCCTACATTTAATCATTATCCATTAAAATAACAGTAAAACCAGAAAAAATAACCTCGCAGTTTTTGCGGGGTTTTTTTATGCCCTCTCCGAAACCCCTTTTCAAATTCAGAACCCCTGATGGCATTTTTTATTTTTAGTTAATGAAAAATGTTTGTTCGTAAAATGAAATTGTCGCGTTTTGAATAATGAACCCCGATATGCTTCGCTACGGGGCAGGCACCGAATAATGAACTATTCTGTTCCGTTAGGAACAAAATATTGGTAGAAATAAAAACAATAATAAGGAATAAAGTTCCGTAGGAACGAAATGTTAAATAATATGGCAAATACACATTATTTCGTGCCTAACGGCACTTAATGCTAACAACGGCAAATTATTATCTCTACCAATATATAGTCCCTACCGGGACTTTCGAAATTGGAAATTTTGTCTTATATTTGACACTGCTTTTTAGTGGCTTTGAATTGCACTCATTGGGCGCTGAA
>DAOWEV010000088.1 GCA_030638325.1 Bacteroidales bacterium | reverse complement strand
GATTAGTCTGGAGTTTTTTATTCTTATTTACTTTAATAGCCTATGTCATTAAATAAAACAGTGACCCACAAAAGCTCTATATGCCATGAAAAATTACAGTTTAAAAAGAGCATTCCTCACAGTAGTATTATTGACCGGATCTTTATTACAAGCATTTGCACAGGATATCAGGATATCAGGGAATGTAAAGAGTGATTCAAATGAACCCCTAAGCGGTGCCAGCATCGTTGTCAGGGATATGGTAACCGGAACCATAACCAACAATAGCGGCGATTTTTATCTTGAAATAAAGAACACTCCCCCACCTATCCTGCTGTCCGTTTCAATGATTGGTTACAAAAGCCAGGAAATCGTGGTAACTGAAGGCACGGTTGACCTTGATATAGTCATGGTCAAATCCATCACAATCTTAGATGAGATACTTGTACAGTCTCCTTCAAGGGTAGAGGAAAATATATTGCAATCTCCGGTTTCAATTGAAAAAATGGGAATCCTTGATGTCCAAAATATAGCATCGGATGATTATTATAAAGCCATCGCCACAATGAAAGGCGTTGATATGATGAGCAGCAGCATAAATTATCAAATTATAAATACTCGTGGATTTACATCAACTGCCAATACGCGTTTTGTGCAATTGTTTGATGGGATGGATACACAGTCGCCATCATTGAACCTGCCTTTTGGAAGTACCAATGTTCCTTCTTCATTGGATGTTGAGAGCATTGAATTGTTGCCCGGAGCGGCTTCGGCATTATACGGGCCCAATGCATTCAACGGAATATTATTAGTAACAAGCAAAAGCCCGTTCAAATACCAGGGATTGAGTGCTTATGTACAATTAGGGATTAACCATATTGGCAGTGACCCTGATCTTGGAGAACCTTCTAACCCTCAACCCATCTATGAAGCTGCGGTGAGATATGCAAAAGCTTTCAACGACAAATTTGCATTTAAGATAGGCTTCAGCTGGATGCAGGCAACCGACTGGAGTGCACATAATTATTCGGACAAAAACGCAAGTTTACAGGGTAATTTAAGTATTAATCCGGCATATGATGGTGTAAACCTATATGGTGATGATGGTGGCTTAAACCTCGGTTTATTGCGAAACTCACAGGATTTGATCAATATGATTGCAGCCATGACAGGATTGGATCCGGATATTGTAGCCCCATATGTTGGTGCACTTCCGGCTCAAAATGTAAACCGGACCGGGTACCCGGAGCATACACTTATCGACTATAGAGCAAAAAGCATCAAGGCTAATTTAGGATTGAATTACAGGATAAATGATAATATTGAGTTGAGTTATATGTATAATTTTGGAGGAGGCACCTCTGTTTTTACCAGTGCCCAACGATATTCTACTAAGGATGCTAATAATCAAAGTCACAGGTTGGGGATAAAAGCCGATAACTGGAAGCTGATGGGATATGCTATATTCGAAAGTTCCGGAGACTCATACATTGCCGATTTCACCGGATATGCCATTAATAATGCATATTTGAATAATTCTTCCTGGTTCGGAACCTACGCGGGCACAATAGTAGGAGGGTTTATCGAAGAGAATATTGCAAGCACCGGCAGCCCTGTTTTTGACCCGGTTGTTATTGATGCGCTGCTTAATAATCCTGATGCTATGAGTAATCTGCATAATCTCTCAAGAGGGGCTGCTGATGCAGGCAGATGGGAACCCGGAAGTAAAGAATTTCAGAATGCTTCTGACAGTATAAATGCCTTAATAATACCTGACGGGGCTAAATTTAACACTCATACCCGTTTCTACGACGTAGAAGGTCAATATAACTTCAAGAATGAGATTAGTATTTTTAATTTGACAATCGGGGCAAACTGGAGGTTATACGATCTGAGATCAGATGGTACACTATACGCGGATTCTAAATCGAATCCAATCCGCATCAATGAATATGGTGGATACATGCAATTATCCAAAAAATTCATAAATGACCACCTTAATCTTTTATTATCTGTCAGGTATGACAAAAGCGAGAATTTTACAGGTCAGTTCAGTCCAAGGATTTCTGGTGTCTATACATTCCTCAAGGATCACAATTTCAGGGCTTCGTATCAAACAGGATTCCGCAACCCTACAACACAGGGCCAATATATCGATCTGGATGTAGTTAGCACAAGAATAATAGGTGGCCTTCAGGAGTTCCATGATAAATACAGATTAAGTGATTGGACCTACACGATCCAGTCGGTCAATGCATTTACAGAGTCTGTTACAGGAGGATCTCCGGATCCGGGTCTCCTCGTACCTTACACCACCTGGGCCCAGGTAAAACCCGAACACATACAGGTATTTGAGGTGGGATATAAAGGATTGTTCTCCGAAAGACTTATGATTGATATTTACTATTATTTTAATATTTATAATGATTTTATTAACCAGGTCCGGATACGGCAGGCACAGGACGTAAACGGAAACCCCACCGATCCATTCAGCGATCCTACTAAGGCAGCATTATTCGGATTATTATCAGGAAATGCAAGCAATACCTTCCAAATTTATCAGAACAATAGCGAAACTGTAAAATCGCAGGGTGCTGCATTCGGGCTGGATTACATCTTTATTAAAGGTTATCGTATAGGTTTGAATTATTCGTGGAACAAATTAATTACAGAGGGATTGTCGGATGACTTTTTAGACGAATATAATACCCCTGAACATGTTATGAATATAACTTTCGGTAACAGGCATATAACTGATAATTTGGGGTTTAATATAGTGTGGAGATGGCAGGATGCCTTTACATGGAATTCACCCTTTGTTCAGAATGGGCAGGTTCCGGCATTTAACACTCTCGATGCCCAGGTAAGTTACAGATTCAGTAAATTAAAAACTACTCTTAAACTTGGGGGGGCAAACCTACTGAACAAAAGATATATAACTTTTTATGGCGGCCCGACTCTCGGAGCAATATACTATATCTCGCTTACCTTTGATGAGTTGATGAATTAGATTATTAAATTTATCTGTTGAAAGATGAGCATAACAATCCCTCCGGAACGAGGGTTACTTTTGAGATGCCGGCTGTACTCAGTTGACGGTTGGCCGTTGACGGTTGACAGTCCGGTTGGTGGTTGACGGTTGACAGCCCGGTTGGCAGTTGACGGTTGACAGTCATTTTTGGTTTAAGGATTACTTTTTCTTTGGAACTTTTCAGGATAATGTATCATATGATTTAAGATTCTTCCTACACTTTGAGATCTGTCAACTAACACCTTATGATTTTCTTCGGAAATATATCCACTTGCAAGAGCAAAGTCTAACCAGATCTGGGTTTCGGTGTTTTCCATATCTGAATCTGATATTTTACTTATAAAGTGAGCCTGGTATTGCCTTTTCCTGTATCCTTCACCAATATTGGCACAGACAGATCTTGAAGATCTCCTGATTTGGTCTGTAAGTGAATAAATCTCTTCTCTGGGAAAAGATTTTGAAATTTCAAAAATATCCATCGCTTGTTTAAAAGCAAGCTGATATACCTGCAACTCTCTGAATGTACTCTGTTTCATTGTTTCTTATATTTAATTTAAAATAGTTAATGTTTCTAATTATTAGTCCCAATATATCCTATTTATACCCGTTACTTTTTCGTTTTTTATATACAACTTTTCAACCACCTACCGCCTACCGTCAACCGCCTACCGTCAACCGCCTACCGCCTACCGCCTACCGTCAACCGTCAACCGTCAACCGCCTACCGTCCACCTCTCAGACCCGAAGTCTTTCCTTAAACGGTAAAAAGGTCATGAAGTCTGCATGATGCACGATATAGGCTTCCGTAGACCGTTTCACCATATTGCCTTCCCCTGCATGGGTAGCGATGATGTGGCATACTTCCTGTGGTACGCCACACTCTTCAGCCAGGGACACCCCGGAGAAGGGGTGGCGCAGGTATTTGCCATAGGCTCCCTGGATGGATTTGCCATTTTCGTCAAATACGTATTCCAGCAGTTTTCCGACATCTGCCAGGATGGCTCCGGCAATCAGCACATCCATGTTGACAGGTAAGTCGTTTTTAAAAAATTCGTTGAATTTGAACCCGCTCTCCCTGGCGATATGCACTACGGCACGTTTGTGGTCCATGAAGGTGACTTTCAGGTCAGGCCCGGCCAGGAGTGTAAAAGGGATGGTATTCAGGTCATCCGGTGTTAAGACACTTCTATCGAGGGCAATTTCCCATGTTTTCGCCGTCTTTTCGCGCAGCTCTTCGTTTTCTATCCATTCCAGCTCCGGCCAGAGTTGTAATACTTGTTGATCCATATCTTTAATGTTTGAGTTGAAATTTCTTTTTACTTATTACTTTTTTCTTGTTTATACAAATCAAGAGTTGAAATAGTTTTTTTTACCACAAAGGTCACAAAGGATATCATAAAGTCACCCTAAGGACCAAAGAATTAACCGTTTAATACATTTTTAAAATGTCTGACATTAAAGTTTGCCAATAAGCCTGGCTTACATCTTGAAAG
>DAOWEV010000087.1 GCA_030638325.1 Bacteroidales bacterium | reverse complement strand
GGCTTTGGATGCTGGTACTCTCTATTTAAGCAGTATAAGTTTCCTGGTTTCAGAAATTCCGTTCGTTTGTAATCTCAGGAAATAGATACCAGCTGGTAATCCATCAGCATTCCATTCAAATTGGTGAGCTCCGGTAGGGAGTTGTTTTGAAATAACTGTTTGAATTCCCCGACCTGCAAAATCAGTAATTGAAAGCTTCACAAAGCCCGTTTGCGGGATGCTAATTTCAATGGCTATTTTTGTCTTAAAAGGATTCGGATAAATATGAATACCAATTGATACATTTTTTATGTGATTAAAGTCATTTATTCCAGGGATAATAGTATCTGAATATTCATATGCTCCCATATCGGGAATATAGTAAAATGTATCCGGCCGTGGGTTTCCATCAAGATCATAAAGAGGACAATAATACCAGGAATTGTCAATCTCAACGGAATCAGCCCCAGCATTCCAACATGGACTGGAACAGGGAATATGAAAATCACCGGAATCAGGATCGATAAATTGTGGATCTACATTTACATTCAAATACCCGGTCCATTTTCCAATAATATTGTTAGTATCCAAATTTGAATATCCAACAAAAATTGTATCCGATCCTGAATTAATTATATCATCTCCAGCAACATTTGCCGTATTTTCCCAAAAGATATTGTTGAAAGTAACCGGGCTACTGGTGTTATAACTGCACCGGATGGCACCGCCCTCACCATCAGAAGAGTTACTTACAAAAGTATTATTGATTATTGAGGGTTGCGAGCTTGATTTAATCATTCGTGTAGTACTATCACTATATTGATATAAAGAAACTGCACCGCCAAAATCATAACCGGTGTTGTCGTTGAAAACGTTGTTAATAATTATAAAATTAAATGAATTCCTTGCATAAAATCCTCCCCCGCTGTTTGAATGGTTACTGGAAATAAAATTCCCGTCCAGGATAATTTTTGTATCAACGGCATCCACCAGACATATCCCACCACCGGCATTGGGAGCCGTTACCACTCCTCCATTCCCTGTAATCTCATTTTGAATAATATTTACCGGTGCCTCAGGATTCAAAATGCAAATACCGCCACCTAACCAGATACTGGTTGCTGTAATGAAATTATTATTTATGAAATTATTCTGAACCTTCTGTATTCCTGAGCCGAAACGGGATAAGAAAAGTCCTCCTCCCCTGGCTTCAGTACCATTTATGGTATTATTGCTTATTTCATTATTTGTGATTTCTGAAACCTCAGCACCGATTTGTTGATACAAACCTCCACCGGAACAATTAGATCCTTCAATCGAATTATGGATTATAATGTTTTGCATTATGTTTGCATTCGTCATATAGTCAGACAAACCACCTCCGGAAGCTATTATCCCATCGATGTAATTATATTGAATGGTATTATTATGTACATTAACCTGCGCTCCTGTATCACCATAAGAATATTCAAGCTCAATTCCACCACCATCTGCCATACCACCCAGACAATTACAATTGTTATTTTCAACTGTATTATAACAAATTCTTGTATAAGGCGGTATATGGAATGTTCCAACATAAATACCTCCTCCGTATGAAAAGGAGTTTGCTGTAGTAGTATTATTAATAATTGTATTATTAGCAATTATAACCCAGTAAGAATCCACGTTGTTAAAACAACCTATTCCACCGCCAAAAACATAATCAGCAGAGCTGACTTCATTCGAGTATATCTTATTGTGTGTAATTTTGGCTCCAGAATTTGAAACTACAATTCCCCCTCCTGACCTGGCCTTCGAGGCAAGACCTGTTGCAGGAAATCCTGCCCCACCTGTTATGGAAAAACCATAAATTATGGAGTTAGTATCCTCACCCGAGCAAAAGGCAACCACGGATGCACTATCAGGATTTGAAGGCTGGCTTCCATCAATAATGGTATTATTAAGATCATTGGTATCACCACTATTAATGTAGTTACTGGCCACTGTTATGGCCTTTCCCTTGAAATTGATGTTTTCATAATAAGTTCCGGTATCTACCAGGACTATATCCCCGTTATTTGCCGCATCGATACCCTGCTGTATAGTTCCATAGTCGGCAGGGATTTGAATGATTTGTGCATTATTGATACAAGGCATCAGGCAATAGGCAATCAGGTAAAGTAAAATTTTTGTTTTCATGATTGTATCCTCCTTTTTTAATTTATGAATAAGACTAAAACAATGAATGTAAAATTAAGAAGAAGAGGCCTGTAGGGCAATAACGGTTGTTTCAAATCATATAACTCAGGTTACATGACCTTTATCAATAAATTGTTACTTTTTGCTATTCTTGGATTGATATTCGGTAGGGGAGAGGCCAAATTCATGCCGGAAGCATTCGCTGAAATAAGAGGGGCTGCTAAATCCGGTATCATAAGCAATTTCAGATATATTACCGCTTTTGGATTGAAGCATTTCCAACGCTTTACCCAGGCGGATAATACGAATAAAATCACCTGCCGGCTGATCAATGATGGCTTTAAGTTTTCGATGAAGCTGGACACGGCTAAGTGCCATTTCAGATGCAAAACCCGCTACGCTAAAATCCGGATCAGAAAGGTGGATATTGACCACTTTTTTAGCTTTTTCTAAAAATTGCCGGTCAATAATTGGAATTGTATCTGCGGGTTTGTGGTGAATAAGGTCAAATTCGTTGCGATAGCGTTCCCTGAGTCTTTTTCGCAGGGTAATTAAATTTCTGACCCTTACCTGTAATTCCGGTCCGTTAAAGGGTTTACAAATAAAATCATCAGCACCCGTTTCGAGCCCTTCCAGCTTATCCTCCAAAGCAGCCCTGGCGGTGAGTAAAATGACAGGGACATGGCTGGTCAATTCATCAGTTTTTAGTTTCCGGCAAAGCTCGTATCCATCCATTTTGGGCATCATCACATCGCTGATGACCAGGTCAGGAATTTTTTCAGTTGCAATATGTAATCCTTCTTCCCCGTCCCTGGCTTCAGAAATATAATAGTACGGATCGAGATATCCTCGTATATATGTTCGCAAATCAGCATTATCATCAATAATTAGTAAAAAAGGTTTATCCTCTTTCTTTTCGAGATCTTCCGTTTGTACCTGCAATTCCGGTTTTAATTCTTCAACAGCATATTCCAATGCTGGAATGGATGCTGTTGGTTCTTCTCTTTTTGTTGATACTTCGGTTTTATCTACGATTTCTTCCGGTTTCAGGTGGTCTTTCCCCGCAGGCAGAAATACTGTAAATGTTGTTCCTTTGCCCTCCCGATGGCTATCGGGATCACTTTCAACCTGAATGTTGCCATGATGGATCTCCACCAGTTCTTTGGTCAGTGCAAGACCGATTCCTGTGCCTTCCTGATCCCTGGTGTAAGAATCATCGGCCTGATAGAATCTATCGAAGATGTGTTCAAGTTTTTCGGGAGAGATGCCGCGGCCGGTGTCGGAGATTTGGAGGTACACCCCCCTTCCGTCCCCCCTGAAGGGGGGAGACTCCGCATTTCGTTTAGAGAGGGGGTCTGCGAGCAGCAAGTCCCCCCTTGAGGGGGGATTTAGGGGGGTATCAGTTGAAGTAATACGCACATTTATCCTCCCACCTTCCCCGGTAAACTTAAACGCATTCGATAAAAGATTGAACAGGATCTTTTCAATTTTATCTTTATCAACAAATAATGGAATATAATTATCAGACGATTTGAAATTAAGATCAATATTCTTCTGCTTAGCCAGCGATTCAAATGATTGTACATAGCCATTAACCAGTGCAACGATGTTTTCTTCCCGGGTCTGAAGTTTCATTTTACCTGATTCCAGTTTGGAGATATTCAATAATTGATTAATCAGGTTTTGCAATCGCCTCGCATTGCGCTGCATCATGTTAAAGTCTTGCTCAACATCCTGGTCAGCTACTTTTGATCGTAGTTTTTCAAGCGGGCCAAGGATCAGGGTTAATGGTGTTCGAAATTCATGTGATATATTAGCGAAGAACCGGGATTTCATGCTATCCAGTTCTTCAAGCTTTTCAGTTTGGATTTGTTCCAGTTCCAGTTTATGAAGCAATCGCTGACGACGGAGATAAAACCGGATAACAATATACAATATGGAAATAATAAATAATAAATATAAAAAATAGGCCCACCAGGTTTTCCAGGGAGGGGGAAGGATAGAAACCTTCACAGCTACTCCTTCTTCATTCCAGTATCCATCATTGTTAGACCCTTTTACATGAAAAACATATTCCCCGGGAGGAACACTTGTATAATTGGCATAACGCCGGTTTCCCGAATATATCCAAGCTTCATCGAGTCCTTCCAGGAAATGGGCGTACTGGTTCTTTTCCGGATTGGCATAATCCAATGCTGCGAACTGAAAGGAGAAGAAATTTTGATTGTATTTTAACTTTATGTGTTTAATTGCTGAAATACTGCTGTCAACCGGAAAAGGTTTATTCTCTATTTTGAAATCGCTTATCACTATTTTAGGGATATGCTTATTATCAGAGATACTATCCGGGTGAAAATATAAAAAACCATTACCATCACTAAAATATCCCGGGATAAAAATTCTTCCGTCATCAGATTGATACCAATAAACTTTCACCATATCATCAAATGGCATTCCATCACTTCGATTATAAATTTTTATTTTTCGGCTATCAGGTTGATATCTGATAAGCCCTTTGGTAATATGACTCAACCATAAATTCCCTTTATCATCTCCAAAAACCTGCCTGATTCCATCCCCAATTAATCCGGTTGTATCATGAATGAGCTCAAATTGTTGTTTTTCAGGGTTAAATTTATTGAGTCCACGCTGTGATGCAACCCAGATGGTGCCATTTATATCTTCATAGATTTTTTCAATATATGTCGTATATAAGCCGGGTGATTCCGATTCCGTACTCCCATATTGGGTGAATTGCATATTTCCCCTGTTTTTGGCTTCCAGGCAGAACAAACCATTTTTGGCAGTGCCAAAATATAAATTCTTCTGACTGTCTTCAAAAATCTCCAGGATGATGGCATGCATAAGGATCTTGTGATGTACAATATTGACTGGGTCGTGTTTACCATCTGATCTGTCTTTCTTGAACAATCCGCTTCCCCAGGTTCCAAACCATATTGTACCGTATTGATCTTCCAGAATATCCTGCATTCGTTCAGGACGGGGATGTCCTTCAGGAAGATTAAATTCAAGGAAGATAAAAGATTCTCTCTCCCTGTCAAAAATGGCCGGTCCCCATCCTCCCAGTCCAATCCACAGAACATTGTCGGAATCTCCATAAATAAAATCTATCCAATTTGTAAAAGGGTTGCTGGCGTCAATAAAAAAGCCTTTTTCTGCACTGTACTGGTACTGTGCAACTTTCTTTAGTTGAGGATCAAATTTGAATATTCCCCCGGTACAGGCTCCTACCCACAAATATCCCTTTTTGTCCATAAAGAATGAACTGGCAGAATAAAACAACTCTTCATCCTCTAATTTAAGTTGAACATGAATGAAAGGATTCCCACGGGTATCTATTTTATTAACACCTGACCATGCAGTTCCTATCCACAGTATCCCATTATCATTTAAACATAGATTATTGATATAATTATTAGACAGACTTTTAGGGGTTGTTGGATCAATGACGTATCTTGAAAACCGGTCGTTATGCAAATCATATTTAACCAAACCTTTTCGTGTAGCAATCCAAAGAACTTCTTTACCTGCTGTTTTTGAACCCTGAATGGATACAATAACATCATCACGGAGATGATCAATATTTTTGTCGTTCCCTGAAATGATATGGATTAACTCTCTTTCTTCAATAACATACTTAAACAATCCCTTTAATGTTCCAAACCAGATGTTTCCATCAATGTCCTTATGAAAGCAAAATATTTGTTGATAGATATCGGGGATATCCGGTTTTTTTTCAAAAGGAAGGAACTTTTCTGCATTACGGTCAAAATGATAAACCCCTTCATAAGTGCCAATCCAGAATGTTCCTTCATTGTCTTCGATCATTGAGGAAATGGTATTTTTATTATGACCGGGTTGCTCCGGAACAGGTAAGAATGCTGTGAATGTTTCAGTTTCTGTATTATATCTATTCAATCCGCTCCCTTCAGTGCCGAACCAGATGATACCATTCTTGTCCTGGTAAATGGAGAGTATTTCATTGCTGGTGAGGCTTGATGAATCTTCCGGATCATGTGAATAATGGTCAAATTTATCCAATACCGGATCATAGGCATATAATCCTTTCTTACTTGTCCCGATCCAAATAATTCCATTCGTATCTTCAAAAAGGCAAGTGATCAATCCTTTGGAAAGCTGTATAGTATCTTTAGGTCTGTTGAACCGGGTAATTTCATAACCATTATAGCAATTCAATCCGCGGTTGGTACCAATCCATACGAAATCCCTGGAATCCTGGATGACTGAATAAATGCTGTTACCTGAAAGCCCGTGGCTTGTGGTGATTTGTTCGAATTGATATTGTCGTTCCTGGGAATAACATAATACAAAAGGAAAGCTTACCAATAAAATTAAGCAGGATATTTTATTACAGCCTTTCATTAGGTTACGCGTAGATTATTGACTAACCCCGGCATTCATGCCGGGGATAAGGATATTAATCTGATCTTAATCTCCGCCCTAAAGGACGGAGTTAGTTATTCTTCCCCGCCCAGTGGGTGCAATTCAAAGCCGCCTTCTCAGAGCGTGGATTTTTAATGGTATAAAAATACGATAAATTGATCAATCAATAACTCTCGGTTTAGATAGTATTATGGTAACTACTCAATACGTAAAGTGAATTAAAGTAAAAAGTTGATAATTCTTTAACCTGGTTTTATCTGGTAAAAGCAATTAGTTTATATCTTTAGGCTCTTATTTCAAAACAACGTTTTGCCCTATGAAACTTATTGACGGAAAACAGATCGCGGCTGATATAAAGGAAGAGATCAAAGCCGAAGTGGCTGCCATGATTGATAATGACCTCCCAGGCCCGCACCTCGCGGCTATCCTGGTGGGTGAGGACCTGGCCAGCCAAACTTATGTCAGGAACAAGGAAAAAGCCTGCGCGCAGGTTGGCATCCTCTCTTCCATATATAGATTATCGGCCAAAACCAGCGAAAGCGAACTCCTTGAACTGGTCGACTTCATTAACAAGGATGACGAGATCGATGGTTTCATCGTGCAATTGCCTCTGCCGGATCATATCAACCCCGACAGGGTGATCCAACGGATCAGTCCCGAAAAAGATGTAGATGGCTTCCATCCGCTGAATATCGGCAAAATGGTTACCGGTTTGCCGGCTTACCTGCCTGCCACCCCTTTTGGCATTATGCAATTACTGGAAAGATCCGGTATTGAGACAGAAGGGAAAAATTGCGTGGTCCTGGGCAGAAGCAATATTGTGGGAACCCCGGTGAGCATCCTGATGTCGCGCAAGGCCAACCCGGGAAATGCCACGGTCACCATCTGCCACAGTAAAACAAAAGACCTGAAAGCTGTTTGTCAGAATGCGGACATCCTGATCGCAGCCATCGGACGGCCTGAGTTTGTTACCGGAGACATGGTTAAAAAAGATGCGGTGGTCATCGATGTGGGGATCCACCGTGTGAAATCTGATAAAACGAAATCAGGGTATAAGCTGATCGGGGATGTGAAATTTGATGAGGTATCAAAAAAAGCCAGCTTCATAACTCCGGTGCCGGGTGGCGTCGGGCCTATGACCATTGTTTCGCTATTACTAAATACTTTGAAAGCAGCTAAGAAAAAAGCACCCAAGTAGGAATTTTTAATTAAATTCAGAAATCCGGGTCTGTTGTAATTTATTCTGTCAAAAAAATATCGAATAATGAATATCGAATAATGAATATCGAAATCCAGGAAACAATGAGCTAATCTCAATATTTGTAAAAAGTATTGAAAATATCTAAAAGAAATTTGGCAAATAGGAAGAAATAATTCATCATTCGGTGTTCGGTGTTCATTATTCGATATTAAAGATGAGACAATTCCATTTTACGAACAAACATCTTTAATTAACTGATAATAAAACATAGGGTCAGGAGTTTTAATATTTTAAATGGGCGGTCTGTAATTTATAATCAGAAACATTATTCATCAAAATCAACCAATGAGCACTTTTATAAGGTCTTTTTTTTCCGTCCTCTTTGCCCTGATCGTGATCGCTTCGTACTCCCAGAAAAAGGGGCGTAAGCATCAGCAAGAGGAGGCATTTCGTGTGCTGGTGGGGGATAGCCTTTTTTTCTCTCCAAATATATATGACCCTGCTGTTAAATTTCAGCTTTCTTATCAAGTCCAGGAAACATCTGGGCTGCTGTTTTTCAATGGAGGTCTTTGGTCTCATAACGACAGCGAGGGAGAACCGGAGATCTATAAGATCGATACCGTTACCGGCGCTGTGATACAAACAGTGCGTTTGCGCAATGGTAGCCACCACGATTGGGAAGACCTTGCCCAGGACCAGGAATTCATATATATAGGTGATTTTGGAAATAACCTGGGCAATAGAAAAGACCTGAAAATATACAGGGTTTATAAAGGTGATATCCCCGAAAGTGGTAATGCAGTAGTTGAAGCAGGAATCATTTCATTCAGTTTTGGTGACCAGGAAGAATTTAAGGTAAAAAACCGGACCAATGACTATGATTGCGAATCCATGATCAGCTTTAACGATTTTCTTTACCTGTTTTCAAAAAACTGGGTAAATGGAAAAACCAGGATATATAAGTTACACAAGGAGACAGGCAGCCAGGTGGCCGGGGTGACAGGGACCTTCAACATAGGGGGACTTGTAACAGCTGCAGATATTAACCAGGAAGGAAACCGGCTCGTTATCCTGGGATATAAAGATTACTGCCCCTTTTTATGGTTATTCAGAGATTTTGAAGGAGACGATTTTTTTGGCGGTGACAAGACCAGGGTGGATTTCCCTTTCATCTATGGATCCCAAACCGAAGGTGCAGGCTTTATTGATAGCACCAGGGTGTTCCTGTCGTGCGAATTAGCCAAGACAGAACCACAGGTTTATGAGATTAATACCCGGTACTGGGAAAATGATCCGGATTTTAGTGATGTGGACGTTGTACTGCCGCAGAACTGGGCCTATAGCATCCTAAATAAAAAAAAGAAGGGTGAAAAGTATCTCATTATCGACCTTACTCCTCTCAGGGATAAGAACATAAACATATCCCTGCTGAACTTCGAAGGAAAAGAAGTGACCCCGGCGGATTATACGTTTGAAAAACATATGGGAAAAGTTTATATTCAATTCAATATCAGGCAACTTCCAGGCGGCAAATACAGGATCAGTATCTCATCCGGGGATGCTGTCGCCCGGAAAGATCTGATAATAATTTGAAGAGAAATTGACTGTTACGGGTTACAGGTTACAGGTTGCAGGTTACAAGTTGCAACAAAAAACAGTCAACCTATTAGTTAGCTTTACGAATTAAGTACCTTCATTTTTGGATAAACATCAGCAAATACAGTTTGAAGAAGGAAAACTGCTTCCCCTGATGGAAGATTTTTACTCTATCCAGGGAGAAGGATTTCATACCGGGACACCTGCTTACTTCATCCGGCTGGGCGGTTGCGATATGGGCTGTTCCTGGTGTGATGTCAAAGAATCCTGGAACGCATTATTGCACCCCCTGGTAAAGACCGACGAGATCGTCCATAGAGCTGTCCGGCATCCAGCCAGGGCAGTTGTGGTTACAGGTGGAGAACCGGTATTATATAAGCTGGACTATTTGTGCAACAGCCTGAAAAAGGCAGGCGTGAAAACCTTCCTTGAGACAGCCGGTGTTGCAAAACTCACCGGTTCCTGGGATTGGATATGCCTGTCGCCAAAAAAAGGCAGCGTTCCGCTTCAGGAATATTATAATAAAGCCGGCGAATTAAAAGTTATTATACATAATGAGGGTGACTTCAAATGGGCAGAATTCAATGCAGCACGTGTTCATGCCGGTTGTGTGTTATTCCTGCAGCCCGAATGGAGCGTGGTGGATAAAATGATGCCCGTCATCGTTGATTATGTAAAAGCACACCCTGAATGGAAGATTTCGTTGCAGAGTCATAAGTATATGAATATTCCGTGACAGAAGACGGAAGACCGAAGTCGGAAGACGGAAGACGGAAGACGGAAGACCGAAGTCGGAAGACGGAAGACGGAAGACCGAAGTCGGAAGACGGAAGACGGAAGACGGAAGATGGACGTTGTTAAAAAACTTCGGACTCCGGACTTCAACAACCCTACTTACAAAAAATGGTTGTACTAAAAACATTAATCTCTTTGTTTCTCCTGATGTGGATGCCTTGTGTGCAAGCACAGGGGCAGGATCTTCCAAAAAATCTTGAGAAGCTTTATAGTGGTGCCAAAGAAGCATATTACAGCGGGGAGTATGATAAGGCAGAAAAAGATCTTCTGAAACTAATAAGTAAAGCCCCTGATTTTGTGGAGGCTTATTTACTGGTCGGGGATATTTATTTTGAAACCGGGGATATGGATCAGGGCATTGCATTCTATGAAAAGGCCATTTTGGTCAACCCGGAATATTCCGCTACAGTTTATATTATTTTGGCCAATGCGGAATTTGAAGTTCGCCGGTATGAGTCTGCAGTTGAGCATTACAAAGATTACCTTGTATTTAAAGATATCGGGGATGATGTTAGGCGGGCTGTTCGGAAAAAAATGGACCTGTCCGTCTTCAGAAGGGATGCCATATTAAATCCTGTGCCCTTTGATCCTGTGAATGCCGGGGAAAATATCAATTCTGTCGCTGATGAATATATCAATACACTCACCGCCGATGGATCAACAATGTATTTCACGGTCAAGGAGATGCAGAGAGACCCTCAGAAAGCAACATTCAAAAAGTTTGCTGAGAATTTCTACTTTTCATCATTTTCAGAACATGGCTGGGATGCCCGGAAAAAGCTTGGCTCCCCGGTGGATGCTGAAGGAGATGCAGGCGCCCTGAGCACATCCCCCGATGGCAGGACACTCTATTTCACTGCCTGTTTCAGAAACGACAGTCATGGTAGTTGTGACCTCTATTTTGCCGAAAAGAATGGAAACTCCTGGTCGGTTCCTGAAAATATGGGCCGCATTATTAATTCTGATCTGTGGGACTCCCAGCCATCCATCTCTCCTGATGGAAAGATCCTGTATTTCGTAAGTAATCGGAAGGGTGGTAGCGGCAGTTCTGATATCTGGATGTCGGAACTTCTCCCCGATGGTGGCTGGGGTCCACCTGAAAACCTTGGAAAGACCATTAATACGGATAAAACAGAAATGGCCCCTTTTATCCATCATGATAATAAAACCCTCTATTTTGCCAGTGACGGCAGGACCGGCATGGGCGGCATGGACCTGTTCATGACCCAAAGGTCGGAGGATGGATCATGGTTGGAACCGCTTAACCTGGGATACCCGGTCAATACGATCAACGATGAACTGGCCGTGGTAGTCAGTGCCTCCGGCGAAACCGGCTTTATTTCAGCAGAACGCCCTGAAGGGTTTGGTAAATACGACATTTATAGTTTCGAATTACCCGCTGAATCACGCCCGGCTCCTGTTACCTATTTAAAAGGCCTTGTTTTCGATGAAGAGACCTATGAAAAGCTGGGGGCCGGTTTTGAACTGATCGATCTGGAGACAGGCGAAATAATTATGGAATCTGTTTCGGATCCGCTTACGGGTGAATTCCTGATCTGCATCCCTGTCAATGCAAATTATGCGCTGAACGTATCCAGAGAAGGCTATTTGTTTTATTCCGGCCATTTTACGCTGGATGAGGCTCATACGGTTGGGGATCCCTTCCTGAAAAATATTCCGTTGCAGCCGGTTAAAGAAGGAAATACCATTGTGCTGAACAATATCTTTTTTGATACGGATAAGTTTGACCTGAAGGAAGCATCCCTGGTTGAACTTGGTAAACTACTTGAATTCCTCCGTAGCAACCCTTCCATTTGCGTTGAGATCGGAGGCCATACCGACAATACCGGAACTGCCGCACATAATGATGAGCTGTCACAGAACAGGGCAGGGTCAGTGTATGATTACCTGCTTGAACACGGTATTCCATCCAAGAAACTCACATACAAGGGCTATGGCGCTTCTCTTCCCATCGCCACAAACGACACGGAAGAGGGCAGGGCACAGAACAGACGGACGGAACTGAAGATTTTAAATTGTAAATTGTAAATTGAATAGGTATAAAGCTTGCAGTTTGGGGTATGCATTGGGCAAATAGCAGAACCCGAATCAATGTAGAAATTTAAAATTAATCACAAAGAGCCTCTGCTGACAATTTTTTTTGAGATCCATCGACCATCAATTTTCAGTTGCAAAATGTATAATCCCGCCTTTAGTCCCGAAAGGTCAATAGAAATAGAATGATATCCATTTTGGAGGAAATAGTTTTTAAGGAACCATGACCTTCCTGCCAGGTCGCTCAGCGTAATCACTATTTTAGAAGATTTAAGCAACTCCAGCTCAATGCTCAGGAGATCTGAAACGGGGTTCGGATATACTTTGATGGAAGCATCTGTAAAAGGTTCATCAAGGCCATATGGCTGATTGAGATTGTAAAAAATGAAGTTGCCCTTGCCGCTGTCCCAGTTTGAAATGACCATATCGGGGTGAGGACTATACTCATACTCGATCACAATTAAATCCCCTGACAATAAGGGATCTGTAAAACTAAGCCAGTTTTTATTTGGAACGCGGGTATATTGATCAGGGGTCAGGGAACTGCCATTTTTCTTTATGGTGATAATATCTTCGGTAAGTTGTTTCTCAAGAAGGATGAGGGATGTGCCATCTTTTTCAGAGCTAACAATAATGGTGTCGGTTTGGGGTATTATTAATTCCTTATCGAGATCCGCCATCTGAATCGCTTCGACCACTGAGCTTGAGTTGGAAACATAAGCAGCAGGGGTTTCAAAGCTGGTTCCGTCGCCAATGCAGATATAAACATGCCTCCACCACCCACCATAGATCAGGTCGGGGATGCCATCCACGGTTACATCCGCGAGGAGTATCCCGGACCCATATCCGATAGGGTTCGAGTACCAGTCAGCCAGGCTGGATGCAGGGACTCCATCCCCGAAATCATACATCCTCACCAGCCCGTCACCACCCAACTGGTCGTTTTCTGTCATTACCACAATGGGTTCCCTGGGCTCGTTCCAGTGTCCCACATCAACAGAATTCATAAAATTACTGGTTTCCAGTGAATTCCAGGATGGTGAAGTTGTAATATTGCCATTGCTGTCAGCTAGGTAAATATAATTATCAGTGTATTCACAAACGAAGACAATGTCCAGGAAGCCATTCAGGTCAATATCTCCGAATTCAACATCCATTGCCCCCATGACTATGTCGGATTCCCAGTCAGGAACGGTTTGAAAGACACCGCCCTCATTGTAAAATATCTTTCCCTGGTCGTATATCTGACCGTAGGGTTCTCCTG
>DAOWEV010000144.1 GCA_030638325.1 Bacteroidales bacterium | reverse complement strand
GCTTGATCTGTATGTTTGTTTACGCCCGGTTAAATACATCACCGGGGTTCCTTCACCTGTTTGCAAACCGGAAGATGTGAATATTGTCATCTTCAGGGAAAATACGGAGGATATTTACGCTGGTATCGAATGGAAAGAGGGAAGTCCGGAAGTTCGGAAAGTGATAGATTTTATCCGGAACCAGATGGGTGTGGATAATATCCGTTTTCCTGAAACATCAGGTATAGGGATTAAGCCGGTTTCTGAAGAAGGAACCAAAAGATTGGTCAGGGCAGCCATAAATTATGCGCTTGAAGAAAATCGGAAATCGGTAACATTGGTTCATAAAGGCAACATTATGAAGTTTACCGAAGGTGCCTTTAAAAATTGGGGTTATGAGGTGGCACAACAAGAGTTCCGGGATCAGACTGTAACGCAACGGGAAAGCTGGATACTTTCTAACTATGATGACAATCCGGATATCTCTCTGGAGGATAATGCCAGGTCTGTTGAACCGGGTTATGATATGATGACGAAATCCCAGCAAAATCATATTCAGGATGAAGTTACAGAAGCCTTGAAGTTGTTGCCTTCTCATGGAGATGGTAAATGGCAGGAGAAGGTGATGGTCAGGGATGCAATAGCCGACATCACTTTACAGCAGGTGCTTACACGTGCCAAAGAATTCGATGTGGTGGCAACCATGAATCTTAACGGGGATTACCTGTCGGATGCGTTGGCAGCCCAGGTTGGAGGTATCGGCATCGCACCCGGGGCAAACATCAATTATGAAACCGGTCATGCTATCTTTGAAGCAACACATGGGACAGCCCCCAAATATGCAGGACTGGACCAGGTGAACCCCGGGTCGGTAATCATTTCAGGCAGCATGATGTTCAAATATTTAGGTTGGTACGAGGTACATGACCTGATCTGGCAGGGCTTGGAGAAAACCATCGCCCAGAAAAGAGTAACCTACGATTATCACAGGATGATGGAAGGAGCCACTTTACTGAAATGCTCTGAATTTGGCTCGGCGATCATTGCAAACATGTGAGTTAGGTTTGGCATAATGCGCTAAAGGGCAAGTCGGAAGTCCGAAGACCGAAGTCGGAAATCCAAAACAACTTTACTTTTGACTTTGAAAAACAACTTGCTAAAAAAAAAGCAAGTTTTTTCAGGGTAATAGTAAAATAAATAGTAAATCATAAATCATAAATAATAAATCAAGACCGGATGGCAGGCTTAAAAGAAAAACTACGTAACAAGATCGAAGAACAACGACTCAGGACACGCAAACTCATGAAAGAATATGGAGATGTTGAAGTCGATAAAGTGACAATCAGAAAGGTGCTTGGTGGAATGAGGGGGCTCAAATGCCTCGTTACAGATATTTCATACCTGGATCCTGATATGGGCATCCGGTACAGAGGTTATACCTTACCTGAGGTGTTTGAGAAGTTGCCGAAACCAAAAGGTGCTGATATGCCATATGTTGAGGGGCTTTTCTATCTCTTGCTTACGGGCGAAATTCCTGATGAAAGTGAAGTAACAGAATTAGTGGATGAATTTAATAAGCGCAGGATCGTACCAAGGTATATCTATGAATTGATCGATTCCTTCCCTTGTTGCAGCCACCCTATGACCGTTTTTTCATCTGCTGTAATGTCAATGCACCGCGAATCATTCTTCTCCAAGAAGTATTTTGCAGGACTCCGAAAAGAAGAATACTGGGATCCTTTCTATGAGGATACCCTGAACATGCTGGCCAAGCTGCCTGAGATAGCAACTTATACCTTTGCGAAATTGTATCGTGACGGGAACCGTATACAGTCAAACCCGAACCTTGATTTCGGTGCCGACTTTGCTTTCATGATGGGTAAGGAGAAACCATACGATGATGTGTCGCGGCTGCATTTTATCATACACAGCGACCACGAAAGCGGTAACGTGAGCGCTCATACGGCACATCTCGTAGGCAGTTCGTTATCTGATATATATTTGTCCACATCTGCCATGATCAATGGCCTGGCCGGCCCCCTGCACGGACTGGCTGCGCAGAATGTCCTGCAATGGTTACAGGACCTGATGGAAAAGATGGGGGGTGCCGACCCTACTGAGGCAGAGATTAAGCAATTTGTTTGGGATACACTCAACTCCGGGCAAGTGATCCCCGGCTTTGGCCATGCAGTTCTGCGTAAAACAGATCCCCGTTATACTATTCAAAGAGATTTCAGCCTTCAGCATATGAAAGATGACCCCTTATTTAAATATGTGGACATGCTGTATAAGGTGGTGCCCCCGATCTTGATTGAACACGGGCATGCTAAAAACCCATGGCCCAATGTGGATGCCCAGTCGGGCGTGATCCAATGGCACTATGGTGTCAGGGATTACGATTTTTATACGGTTTTATTCGGTATTGGCAGGGCTATTGGCATCAGTGCAAACCTCATCTGGGACCGCGCACTGATGTATCCTCTTGAAAGACCCAAGTCACTCACAACAGATATGCTTGAAAAAATTGCAGGTATCAGCAAGTAAAGCTTAGAAAATTTTTGATGACTCAACAATTTGAAATATCATTACCCGAATTCCCGAGAGGATTTCACCTTATCACTGATATTATCGAAAGACAATTGCCTGTCCTTCCGGAAAAGGGTATGTTGAACATTTTCATCAAACATACCTCAGCAGGTCTGAGCATCAATGAAAACGCCGATCCAACAGCCAGGATGGACTTTGAGACCATTTTTAATAAACTCGTTCCGGAAAACCAACCGGATTACAGACATTCTTTTGAAGGATCCGACGATATGCCGGCACATTTTAAGTCATCTCTGACAGGCCATTCTGTGAACATTCCCATTACCGGCGGAAGATTGAATATGGGAACCTGGCAGGGGATCTATCTTTGTGAATTCAGAAACAGAGGAGGAAACCGGAGACTGGTGTTATCGGTTTATTCCTGATTGAATTCAACTATGAAGCTTGTCCCGTTTTCAGGATCACTTTCGCATGAGACTGTTCCATTCATGGCTGAAACATACTTATATACGATTGCCAGGCCCAGGCCGGTGGAAGGGGCTTCCTGCTCTTCCATGGTGCGTTGCCTTTTGTATTCATCGAAGATGGTTTTCAGCCTCTCTTTTAGAATGCCCGGACCTTCGTCACTGATTGAAAAAATGATCTTACCATCAGACGCGTAAAACCGTACATCAATTGACTTGTCTTGTGGTGTGAACTTGACGGCATTGGATAAAAGGTTGTCAACGATCTGGGTAAAGTAAACCCTGTTCAATTTTGTTTTAATATCCTGAAGGGACATTGTCAAAGTAATATTTTTCTGCCCAATTGTATATTGATAATTTTCAATCAGTTCTGTTATGATATCCCTGGGTTTAAGATTTTCATACTTCAGCTCAAAAACCTTTGAGTCAATAGCGTTTACATCTAAGATTTCATTGACCAGGTTATTGATCCTGCGAAGTGATTTACGAACGATCTGAATGTATTCCTGATGGCTCTGATTGAGATCTTCACGACCGGTTTCCATCATTTCAGTCAGACAAAGGCTGCTCGTCAGGGGATTCTTCAGCCCATGGATGAGGACGCTGATGAAGTGATTTTTTTCCTCGTTTAACTTTATCAGGTCATAATTTTGCAGTTCCAATTGCTCCTTTTGATGTATAATATTGGAATGCTGTTTCTCAATCTGATCTTTTTGTTTTTGGATCTTCAGATAGCTTTTGGAAAGTTTCTCCTCAAGAGCATTCATGTCTCGTATACGTTTGATCAGAACCTTGAGTATACCCCGGAGTATTTCAATATTTCCTTCGGCAACCCGGTAGAAATCAGTCCTGTTCAGTTTTAACAGCAGGCAATTTTCCTCAGCCGTAACGGAGGCTGACCTGTTATGCTTGTCGATGAGGGCATATTCACCGAAGACCTCCCCGGCCTCAAGCCTTGCCAGCACGTGATTTCCGTCATGTATCCTGACTTTACCTTTGAAAAGTATATAAACGGCATCTCCAACAGTACCTTTTTCAATAATTTTTTTTCCTTTCAGCACCGGAACTTCTTCAAGTGATGTAGCGATCTTGCCTAACAAATCAGGGCTTGTCTCAGAAAATATATTGACCTGATGCAGAATATTGATCTTGTCCTCTATTGATAATTTTCCCATTTGTATAAAACTGGTTGCAGTTATGCAAAGTTAAGTAAAAAGGGATTACAATGAAGTCGGAAGTCCGAAGTCCGAAGTCGGAAGGCTGAGCTACAGTTATCAGTTCACTGTTCACTGTTCACTGTTCACTGTTCACTGTTCACTGTTCACTGTTCACTGTTTACTGTTTACTGTTTACTGTAAGGATGAAAATGATTGATAATATCCGGGAAAAAGAGCTTGAACTCCTGCTCATATGCTGCATAATCCAGTTTCAGATCTTCAACGGCGTTTTCCATCCCCGAATCGAAGCTGGTTCTTCTCGACATACCCCGGAACACTCTTTGCAAGTTGTGAAAATTCCGATAGCCTACCAGCCAGTTCTGTGTGATCATAAATGGCAATAACAGCTTCGGCCTGGGCGGTAACAAACGGAATTTTTTAATTAGTAATGCATATGCCCTGGAGACAAATATTTTCAGGTCTTCATCGGAATAATCATCCCAGTTCTTTGCCAGGAAATGATCATAATAAATATCAACGATAACCGCTGAAAACTTTCTGTATTTTGGCTGCAACCGTTTTTTACTCTCTATAAATACCGGGTGCTGGTCGGTAAATTGATCTATTTCCCGGTGCAACAATATACCATCCCGGATTTTAGGAGGATAACCGTTCATAGATTTCCCTTTTACGGCATCTGCTATAAAATTGCCGAACATGATATCTTCATTTTTCCCGGAGAGGTATAGATGTGCAAGGAAATTCATAACTGCAAAGTTAATGGATTTATGATTGAATGCTAAAATGATTAAATGATTGAATGTAGGAGCAATAAATAGCAAGTCCCCATTTAAGCATTTAAGCATTTGCCCATTTCCATTAAAATAACAGTAAAACCCTAATTTATAATCATTGCAAATAGCTAAGTGACCTGTAATTACCGCTAATTTTGTTATTTTTGTGAATGCCGAAATGAATTTTCAACATAAAAATCAGCTTGTATGCAGCGAATGTTGTTACTTGGAGATGAGGCCATTGCACAGGGCGCTATAGATGCCGGCCTGTCGGGGGTCTTTGCTTATCCCGGAACACCTTCCACTGAGATAACTGAATACATTCAGCAGTCGGAAGAGGCGATGGAGGGAAAGATAAGAGCCGAGTGGTCTGCCAATGAAAAGACGGCTATGGAAGCGGGTTTAGGGATGTCGTATGCCGGAAAAAGGGCCATGGTCTGTATGAAACATGTGGGTATGAATGTAGCTGCCGATGCATTTATTAATTCTGCGATCACGGGAGCCAATGGAGGCCTGATCGTTGTTGTTGCCGATGACCCGTCAATGCATTCTTCCCAGAATGAACAGGATTCCAGGTTCTACGGTAAGTTTGCTATGGTCCCGATATTGGAACCGGTCAACCAGCAGGAAGCATACGATATGATCAGATACGGGTTCGAACTCTCTGAGCGTTTCCGTATCCCTGTCATGGTACGGATCACAACCCGCCTGGCTCATTCCAGGGCAGGTGTTGTCAGGAAAAATGTGTTACCTCAGAATGAGCTCAGTTTACCGGGAAATCCCCGGCAGTTTATCCTATTGCCTGCAAACGCCAGGAAACAATACAAAGGTTTGTTGAGAACCCAGGAACTGCTTCGTGATGAGTCCGACAGATCTGTATTTAACAGCTATTATGAGGGGAAGGATAAAAGCCTGGGTATCATAGCTTGTGGTATTGCCAATAACTATTTACTGGAGAATTATAAGAATGGCGATTTTCCGCACCCTTTGCTGAAAATCGGGCAGTATCCTATACCGAAAACACTGGTAGAGAGAATATATGATGAATGCGATGAGATCCTGTTATTGGAAGAAGGATTCCCGTTTGTGGAAGAGATGTTAAGGGGTTTCCTGGATAAGGGAAAGCCCATTAAAGGACGGTTTGATGGAACCCTGCCTTTCGACGGAGAGTTAAACCCAAATTTAGTGGCCCGGGCTATGGGCCTGGAAGATACATCAGGAATGCCCATCCCGGATATTGTAAAAGCCAGGCCACCTTCACTATGTAAAGGCTGTCCGCACATATTTTCTTATAATGCCCTGAATGAAGCACTGGAAAAATATTCCAAAGGCCGGGTTTTTTCCGATATAGGATGTTACACTTTGGGTGCGCTGGAGCCTTTCACGGCTATCGATACCTGTGTGGATATGGGCGCTTCCATCACCATGGCCAAAGGAGCTGCCGATGCCGGTTTTGTGCCGGCTGTTGCAGTTATCGGCGATTCCACCTTTACCCATTCCGGCATGACCGGCTTGCTGGATGCGGTAAATGACAACTCGTCCATAACGGTCATGATCCTGGACAATGCCACCACAGCCATGACCGGCATGCAGAAATCATCTGCAAGCGGTAAAATAGAAAATATTTGCATGGCCCTTGGCGTTGAAGAAGAACATATCAGAGTTCTTAATCCTTCACCTAAATATCATGATGTGAACCTGGGTGTTATAAAGGAAGAAATTGAGTACGAAGGTGTTTCCGTTATCATCCCGCGAAGGGAATGTCTGCATTTGGCGGCCCGTAGAATTCGTGAAGAGAAAAAGAAAAAAGAACGGGAAACGGTTAAATAATATCCAATGACAAAAGATATCATACTGGCTGGAGTAGGGGGACAGGGAATCCTGTCCATTGCTGCGGTGATCGGCACGGCAGCCCTGGATGCAGGCCTCTTCCTCAAACAAGCTGAAGTGCACGGCATGAGCCAACGGGGAGGCGATGTACAGTCGAACCTGAGGATCTCCGATAAGGAAATATTATCTGATCTGATCCCATACGGGAAAGCCGACCTTATCATTTCAGTCGAACCTATGGAATCATTACGCTATTTACCTTTACTCTCGAAAAATGGCTGGTTAATTACCAGTACCACACCCCATATTAATATTCCGAATTACCCGGATATTCAGGAGGTTATACTTGAGATCGAAAAGTTGCCCAATCATGTGAAGCTGGATGCAAAAGGTATCGCCATGGAACTGGATGCACGCAGGTCGGAAAACATAGTTATCCTGGGAGCCGCTTCTCCCTACCTGGGCCTTGAATATGCATGGCTGGAAAAAGCCATTGCAACCATCTTTAAATCAAAAGGCGAAGACGTCATCCAAAAAAACCTGGACGCCCTGAAAGCCGGCAGAGAAGTTGCTGAGAACAGCAGGCCGTTGAAAATAACCTGAATTTGTACTATTGGCCTGAAGTAAAACATTTCTTTATATGAAAATCGAATATAATAACCTTTATACCCATTTTGTTTTCACAACATTGCATCGCAAACCTATCATACATGAAAAAAATAGAACTCGAATTGAAAAATACATTACAGGAATTGTAAATAACAATTTATCAAAATTGTACGCTATTTATGTCAATCCCGAACATGTACATTTTCTTGTTTCTCGTTCACCCGATATTTCAGAAATAGAATTAGCTACTATTATAGCTGATAGTACCGAAAGTTTTATCAATGCAAATAAGCTTACCAGGGGGAATTTCGCCTGGCAACAATCAGCATCAGCATTTTCTGTTTCAAAATCAGATGTTGATAAAGTATGCAAATACATACTCAGTCAGCCTGAACATCATAGGAAAATAAGTTTTGCGGAAGAATATGACTTGTTTATTCAACATTATCAATACAGTTTGGAAAAAAATAAGGTAATAAGGTTTTATGTCGCGTGTCTAATTATTTTCTACTAAGGTTAATGGTTGAAAATAAGGTTTTTTTTACTAAACGTAAGTAATGTTTATGGATTGCTTCATATTTGTATAACCTTATTTTTACAAAATCCTTAAACCTTAGTAGAAAAACATAACGGCCACATTACAAACCTTATTAACCTTATTGAAGACATAGTTTGTTAAAAGATATAATAAACTCATTTATATTTCCCAGCACATCAAAATAATATTTAACCATTAAGAGAGTTGAGAGATGGAAGACCGAAGTCCGAAGATGAAAACAATTGACTGAGAAAATTTGAAAATGAACTTTAAGCT
>DAOWEV010000070.1 GCA_030638325.1 Bacteroidales bacterium | reverse complement strand
CCTACGGGAAACGATCCGATCAGCCCGGTAGGTATAGATGATCCGGTTGAGTACAATATCACTTCCGTATCACAGAACTATCCGAACCCGTTCAATACTACTACTACCGTTGTTGCAAACATCGAAAGAAGCTCAGACCTGAGTCTCATCGTGACCAACCTGATTGGTCAGAAGGTGATGGAAATCAACAAAGGCGAAGTAAGCGGTGGCACTCATACTTTCACGATTGAAGCCAGCAAACTTCAGACAGGGATCTACTTCTACACCGTCATTGCAGGCGACCATTCGGTTACCCGCAAGATGATCGTTGAATAATTCCGAAAGATATTTTTTAAGATATGAAGGGTGTCCGGGAGGGCGCCCTTTTTTTATTTTCAGAATTCCTGACCCTATTTTTTTTATCGGTTAAATAAAGATGTCTGTTCGTAAAAATAAATTGTCGCATTTTGAATATCGAATAATGAATACCGAACACCGAATGATGATTTTTTTTGCCGCTAATGCGCGAATTTTTCTTAAAATTAATTTTTTATTAGCGAATTCGCGGTTTTCTATTCTAATTTCCTGTTAAAATATCATAGTAAATAATGCGGATATACACATGGCACAAATACTCACTTATTTGCAGCTTTCAGGAGGTAAGTTAGGCTTATTGGCAAACTTTAATGTCAAACATTTGAAAGATGGTATTAAACGAGTAATTCTATAGTCCTTAGTGTGACTTTGTGATATCCTTTGTGACCTTTGTGGTAAAAAAACTTATTTCAACTCTTGATTCGCATTACTAATTATCAACTACCGGTTCGTATGACTGCATTTGCTCTATGAGATTCCGGAATTGTCGCCGGTTATGCAAAGGATTCATCAGGGTATCACTTTCCAGGAATTCCACATCGCGAAATCCTGCCTCCACTGCCATTTCAAGGTTATCAATAGCCTTTCCCGGGTTGTCGTCCTGACTGTAATACCTCGCCAGAAGATAATAAGGGGTCAGGCGTTGAGGTTGGGCCACCGACCATATATCAAGATAAACCGGCACCAGTTTATGCTCATCGGTGTTGTTTACTGACTCATATTGCATAAAAGCCGTCCTCCAGATAAAATCGATTATTCTTATACCCAGAAGTGTATCCTGTACAGTTTTACCTTTATGGATAAGTTTATTGGCTTCCTTCACCTTCGCTTTCCAATACGACAGGGACTGGATCTCCACGCCCGGCTCGTAGTCCAGCGACCGGTATGCCCTGAAAGCATCACGGTATTCTTTGATATAACCAAGCTCTTTTTCCCTTATAAGCTTTCTTAATATAATTTCCTGTTGTACATCTTTTTCAGCCATCAACCTATGCAAGAATGCTTCACTTTCAGACAGGTCCTCCAGCCCGTTCATAAAATTTATCAGAAATTCATAACTCCTGTACTCTTCATACTTCCGGCCCTGCTCCCTGTATTTACTGATCTCGTCTTCTTTCCTGTTCACATACTCCTGGATAGTAGTGTTATTAACCGGCCTCCTATCACTATCCATTGCCCTGAATTCCAGCCAGGTAACGGCATCATAAATCACCTCTTCCGGAGGCCAGTCATGCCCGCCCGCATATTCAATGATCACATGATCTACATTGAAAGTCTGCAACCAGAAGTCGAGGGAGTACATTTCCTGGTAATTGAAGTCCATGTTTCCAATCAGCCCGACGTAATCAAAAGTAATATTAAAGTTTGGGGAATGTCCAGGTGAAAAACCCGCGCCACATCCGATAACCCCGGCCAATTCCTGTTTTCTCATTCCAATCGCACTGGCAGCCCGGGACCCACCTGAAAACCCTGTGGTATATATCCTGTTTTTATCTATGGCAAACCGCTCCCTGACATCTCTCAATACCGCATCGCCTGCCTCGAAAACCGCTTCCCATGGACCGTTCCTGGCATCATTGGATCCAACCACAATGTATC
This sequence comes from Bacteroidales bacterium, assembly GCA_030638325.1. GTDB lineage: Bacteria > Bacteroidota > Bacteroidia > Bacteroidales > JAGOPY01 > DAOWEV01. The sequence continues at coordinate 6,293 of DAOWEV010000070.1, read as the reverse complement.
CATACCTTTCCGCTGACCTGGTGAACAATTCCACCGGTATATGACCCCTTGCCGCCGGGTCGAAGGCAATGATAACCGGCCAGTCCTTAAACTCACCGTAATAAAATGGCAAATAAAGTGAATAGGAGTGTGTTGAATCACTTTTGCAATATACCGTATCAATCAATTTCCCGGTCTCAAATTCCGGCGAATATTCCTGAGCAAGATGTGAGTGAGTTAGTGAAAGTAAAAAAATAATACAAAAAGTAGCTTTATACATTCTTGCGTTGGTTAAGGCTCCCGGATACAAGGGCATAAAAATAAGATTATTTCTTATTCCGGGAGTATTGCAAGTCATTATTCTCCTGACAAAGATGTTTTCCCAGGCTCACCATATTATCATCCGTATAGCCTATGGCTTCATAAAATTTGATGGCTTCCGGGTTTGTGCGGCGTATCTGAATATTTATTTTCGGACAGCCCATTGCTTTTAACCTCTTTTCCACTTCCTGCATCAAATAAAGCCCATAGCCTTGCCTGCGATGCTCCGGATCCACTGCGAGGTAGTTTATCCATCCCCTGTGGCCTTCGTAACCGCCCATGATCGAAGCTATTATTTTCCCATCCACAACACCCACCAGGAACAGTTCCGGGTTGACTTTCAATTTTCTCTGAATATCCAGTTCCGGTTTATTCCAGGGGACAACCAGATCGCACTTGAACCAGAGATCGATAAGCTCTTTTTTATCTCTGTCCTTGTATTCTCGTATTTTCATCCCTTTAAATTTTTTACTTATCTGATAGAATTGTTGAAGTTGCTACAAAAACTTCGGACTCCGGTCTTCGGACTTCCATTCTCTCAACTCTCAGCTCTCAACTCTCAACTCTCTAATAATTTTTCTGAATCCAAAGATAATACATTACTAAAAACGCCAGGGAATTCCGATATTTGCAAGCTGCAATGGTAATTACGAATAACCGGCAATTGAACCCCATCTGGCTTAAGGCCAGTGTTGTTGGAAGCCTCTGGGCCTCAATCGAGATCATCATTGGCAGTTTTCTGCATAATCTGAGGGTCCCGTTTTCAGGCACTATTCTGTCTTTTATGACCGTGATCCTAATAATTGCCTTTGTCCAGCACTGGAGAGAAAATGGGTTGATCTGGCGTGCCGGTCTGATATGCGCACTGATGAAATCCATATCTCCCAGCGCTATCATCCTGGGGCCCATGACAGGCATCTTCATGGAAGCCCTGCTGCTTGAATTCTTTATCCTTGTGTTTGGAAGGAACCTGCTCGGATATATAACAGGAGGTGCTGCTGCTGTCCTGAGCGCCTTGTTCCACAAGATATTCACCTTGCTGATCCTGTATGGACTGGACCTGGTTCAGATTGTTAAAAACATATATTTTTATACCGTAAAACAGGTTCATCTTGAAAAATTGGACCCCTGGATCGTTGTCGCCATTGTTGTTTTGATATATCTTGCCGCGGGCAGCGTAGCAGCCGTATTAGGATATATTACCGGGAAAAGGAAAGAAGGGGTGCAGGTTGATCAGGATTATATACTCGAACTGGAAGCAAAGGGCAAATTATTCAGCCTTACGACCAAGCAAAAGTATTCCGGCTGGCTGTTACTACTGCATCTTTTAAGTATTGTGCTATGTCTCTATCTGATTAATTATTATCCCCTTGTGTGGTCATTACCGGTAATAGCCATTTACCTGACGTTCTGTATCGTCCGGTATAAAACTTCACTTCGTCATTTAAAGAAACCTTTATTCTGGATACAGTTTGCAATACTTACGATCCTGGCTTCCATATTCTGGAGCGGCATGTCAAAAGGAAACTTCTGGGACCCGGAAGGGTTTATGGTGGGCATCACCATGAACATACGAGCTGCCATTGTTTTAGTGGGTTTTTCAAGTTTGAGCGTAGAGTTAAAGAACCCGCTTATCAAAGCAGTGCTTTATAAGCGCGGATTTGCAAATTTCTACCAGTCAATGCGCATGGCTTTTGAAGCCCTCCCGGGACTCATTGCCTTATTGCCACCGGCCAGGCAGCTTCTGAGAAAACCATTGAATTCCCTTTCAGACATGATCCTCCACGCCACCCGGTTACTACCTCAACTTCAGGAACAACATAACAGGTTGCCCGGGGTCGTTATTATCACCGGGGAACGGGAACAGGGAAAAACAACCATGATCAGGGAGATCGTTAATTTATTAAAACAAAAAAATATAAGTCCGGGTGGTTTTTTATCCATAGGAATTCATACGGACGGCAAGCGGACCGGCTTCAGGATAGAATCCCTGGAAGACGGAACGTCCGTTGAGCTTTGCACCACAAATCCCATGAAAGGCTGGCAAAAAACCGGGAAATATTATTTTAACCCGGATGGAATATCATTTGGAAGATCTTTGCTTTCACCCCAACAGGTAAAAGATGTTCAACTTGTTATCATCGATGAAATAGGTCCTGTTGAACTGGGCGGGCAGGGATGGGCAGTGTCTATTGAAGAGCTGGTAGAGAAGACCTCCATCACACAACTCTGGTCTGTCAGAAAAAGTCTGGTAGATAAAATCTCCCGTAAATGGAATATCTCCGAATACCAGGTGTTTGAAGCCGGCAAAAATACTGCTGAGGAGGTGGTTAATAGCTTGAAAATCATTACGTAGAGACGCAAGATCTTGCGTCTCTACTAAAAATCAATTAAAAAATTCCGGATCTATGATATAAGAGTCAAATTTAATCAGGTTATTTTTCCGGATAACTGTTTCTATCTCTTCCACATATGCCTCCCCTCTCTCTGAATATTTATCAAGATAAGGAATTAGTTTATAAGGATCTTTTATCTTTAAGCGCATCTTTCTGAATTCTTTATAGGGGCCACGGGCAATGGTTTCAAAATAATCGTCAATAGATTCAGAAAGCGATCCGTACTTTTTCAAATAGATATTTTTACCGCTTCGGTGAGAAGAAGCTTTTATTCTTTCATCATTTGCGTTGAATGACCATATGCCAAAGATATTATTGGCATCTGTAAAAAAATGGGAAGTGCCCCAACCGCTTTCAATAGCGGCTTGTGCCAGCACAATGCTGGTGGGATGAGTGGCCAGTTTCACTTGCAGGTCAACGATACTTTCAACCTTGTATTTAGTCATGAGCTCCTCTATAAAACTTTTTTCTTTTGATGATCTTGTATTCTCAGGTTTTTCCGAAATACTTTTAACCCTGATCACATCCTGGCTCAAGTTATACTTAGCAATCAATACAGCAGGCAGGATCATATCAAAAAATTTCAGCTTTTTCTCTTTTACAGGAAGATCTTTTAAGGAAATTGCATTTATATAATCATATGGCTTTACCAGTCTGTCATTTACAGGCCTGATCTCTCCAACATTGTTTAACTTTTCATATTTAACATTCAGGCTTCCTCTTTTCTCACAAGCAGTAATTATTGAAATGAGAACAAGTATGAGCAATAGCTTTGCCCCAAAATCCAGGGTTTGAATAAGTTTATTTTTCATTGGCATAAAAGTATTGCTTATTTTGATATCAAGCATAAATATAATATTCTCAGGAGGTAGTCATTCGATGGTCATTCAATAGTCATTCAATGGTCATTTAAATGACGCGAAGCAAATTACAAAAGAGAACTTAAATATGACAAGATTAGTTTTCACTTTAATAGCAGCTAAATAATTGCAAAATATGTAACTTTATAAATCATAAGGTAATTGATTGTTTAGCTGTAAAACGACAACCAAAACCCGTTTTTATCCGTCTTAACTAACAGGGATGAAATATTCATCGGAAAAGGAAATCATCAGGGGTTGTATCCGTAAAGAACGCAAAGCTCAGGAGGTGCTGTATAAAAAGTATTATCGCACCATGTTGGGCCTTTGCCTGCGTTATAGCAAAGATAAAGCCGAGGCAGAGGATGTGATGCTGGATGGCTTAACCCGTATTTTCTTAAAGATCAGCAAATATGATGGACGTGGTTCTTTTGAAGGATGGATGAAAAAAATCATGATCAATACAGCCATAGACAATTATCGTAAAAACCTGAAGCACTATTATCATGAACATATTGATGATGTTGATGAAGAATATATGGCATCATCTAAAATCCCGGACAACCTCTCCCGGGATCAAATCATGAGTACCTTACAACAACTTCCCCCGGGAAGCCGGATGATCTTCAACCTTTATGCCATCGAGGGATTCTCACATAAGGAGATCGCCGGCAAGCTGGATATTTCTGCAAATACCTCTAAAACACAACTGCTGAAGGCGAGAAAAACACTTCAGAAGAAATTAATTCAATTAAACACTATCACATATAATACGTCACAAAATGAATGACGATCTGAAACATATAGACAATTTTTATAAGAAGTCGCTGGAAGACTACGAGGAAGGGTCTTCCAAAGATCTTTGGGGAAAGTTGAAATGGAAGCTTGCCTGGATTGACCTCAGGAAGCTATTCATCGGCGCGGTGATCATTGGCTTCATCGGCCTCACGGGATTCCTGTTATATAACTTCATGAACGGGGAAGAGATCATAATGGAGGCCCGCCCCGGCATATCTGAAATACAAACTGCCGGGCATTCTACAGAGATCAAAACAGCCGGAACAATTGCTCAAAATGACAACCCCGATAAAACAGAAACAGAAAATGAAACTCAAAAGCCGGGAATAGAAAATGGATCTCCACAAACTACAAAGCCTCAGACTGATCATTACACTAAAAATACAAGCGCTTCATTTACATCTGATTACAATCATTCTACAGAGGCAGAAATACTTGATTATTCTGTTAATTCAGAGCCTCTGCCCATTCAGGATGCAGTTGTACAAACTTCAGAAATAAATAAAACAGAGACCATAAAATGTGAAACTATACCTTTAAGCAGAATTTTATCAGACGCCGGAGGAATTATCCGGGATACATTGTATGATACCAGCGACGATCTTTATTTTCCGGAGAAAAACAAAATAATGGTCTCAATGGATCTCTATCTGAACCCCGCATATGTTACCTCAACCCTGAATGCAGGAACAGAATATGGGGATTACATAAAATACAGAATGGATAATGAATCTCCAATGATAAGCTGGTCTGCGGGTGCTGAAGTACAATTCAGTCTCCATAACTGGTATTTACAGACCGGTATTAATTATTCCGTTTACGGTGAAAATCGCAACTACCATTATCATTATAATGAACTGGACAGCGCTGGCAGCTACTTCCGGGTTGACACTACCTGGGTCTGGGTATTTAACACTCCCGAAATAGGGGTCCCGACGCCGGTTGCCTTTGATTCAACCTGGGTGCCGGTGTACCGGGAAATAGAATTGATGAACCAGGGCCGGAACGAATGGAAATATCTTGAAGTCCCTGTCATATTCGGATATAAAATCCAGCATAGCAGGTTTTCATTTGACATCGGCACCGGGCTGTCGTTCGGGATCCTTCTGCAGGCAAACGGCTATGTTCCGGTGAACGCTCATGCATATGAGTTCGACAAGCTGAAAGACATGGGTGACAGCATGAATAAAGTCATGATCAACTATATTTTACAACTTGGTGTTGGATACCAGCTTGATGAAAATTTTAGTATCTTTATAAAACCTAATTACAGGCAAAACCTGCAGTCGGTTTTTAAGCAGGATTATCCTGTGGATCAAAAATATAAAGCTTTCAGTATTAAAGTTGGGATCAATATCAAGCTGTAAATGAGACAATTGTCTTTTATATTGATTTTATTTATTTTATCTCTTACTTCTTCCGGACAAAATGAGGCCGGCAACTGGTATTTTGGGGATCATGCTGCCGTGAACTTCAATACAGGAAGCCCTGTGACACTAGCCGGCAGTTCCATGCGTGCGGAAGCCGGATGTGCTGTGATCAGTGATAAAAACGGCCATTTACTTTTTTATACCAATGGCGTAAAAATATGGAACAGTATCCATGATCTAATGCCCAACGGAGACAGCCTGAACGGTAGCCAGATCGTTAACCAAAATAGTGTCATCGTGCCAAAACCGCAATCTCCCGGCTTATATTATCTGTTTACTGTGGATGCTGCATTTGACTCCATCGGCATGGGGTATTCATTGATCAATATGAACCTGCAGGGCGGCCTGGGAGATGTAGTTTTAAAAAATATCTCTTTGCAGCACAATGTAATTGAAAAAGTTACGGCTGTCCATCATTGCAATGACGAAGATATCTGGGTGATCACACATGACAGGGATTCAAGCTTTTACAGTTTTCTGATCACACTTAATGGAATACACGAAGCGAT
>DAOWEV010000161.1 GCA_030638325.1 Bacteroidales bacterium | reverse complement strand
GAACGGGTCAAAGACATGAAAGATCTTCAGGATAAACTTTTTTCGATCCCGGATGAAGCCTTAAGCTATCAGCTTAGTCGTAATAATTTATCAAAATGGCTGAAGGCCAGGGCATTATATGCCCTGGCTGAGATGTTTGTAGATGTTACACTGGAGGATTTTAATAACCTGGATGAAGTCAGGCGATATCTGTTTGATGCCATTACCAGCTTCAGGATCAGTAAAGCAAAGGGTATCATTGCCCAGTTTCGACGTGAAAGTTTTGATGAATATTTTATCCTGACACGTATCGGGGAAGGGTCTATCGGGGGGAAAGCACGAGGGCTGGCATTCCTGGATATACTGATCAAGCGTAATAAAATACTGGAAAAATGGGATGGAGTTTATATTACTATTCCCAGAACAGTGGTCTTGTCTACCGATATCTTTGATGAATTCATGGAGAAGAACAAACTTTTTCAGGTAGCCCTATCAGATAAAAGTGATAAGGAGATCCTGGATCAATTTGTAAAAGCAAAGCTGCCGTTCAGAATACATGAAGATTTGTCTACTATTTTACTGGGGGTCAGAAATCCAATTGCCATCAGGTCTTCCAGCTTGTTGGAAGATTCTCATTACCAGCCTTTTGCCGGAATATACTCGACCTATATGATCCCGTATATCCCTGATAATGAACGCCTGATGATGGAAATGCTGAGCATGGCTATCAAAAGTGTTTATGCCTCGGCATTTTTCAAAGACAGCAAGGCTTATATGTCGGCAACATCCAATGTTATCGATGAGGAAAAAATGGGAATTGTTCTCCAGACTGTTTGCGGAAACCGATATGGTGATCATTTCTACCCCACCATTTCGGGAGTGGCCAGGTCCATCAATTTTTATCCCATCGGGCCGGAAAAACCGGAGGATGGTATCGTCAATGTTGCCCTGGGATTGGGGAAATACATTGTTGATGGGGGACTGACATTACGGTTCTCACCGAAATACCCCAGGAAAATTCTGCAGCTTTCCAGCCCGGATATGGTTCTCAGGGAGACTCAGCGTCATTTTTATGCCCTGAATCTAAACTCAGGGAGCTTCCAGCCTGATACCAATGATGCTATTAATCTTGACAAACTCAGGATCAGGGAAGCTGAAAAAGACGGATCTTTGAAATGGGTAGGTTCTACTTTTGACCTGCAAAACAATATCATACATGACGGGGTGAATTATGAAGGGAAAAAGCTTGTTACTTTTAGCAATATACTGAAACATAATACTTTCCCATTGGCTGATATACTTTCAACAGTTCTTGAGATGGGGCAGAGGGAAATGGGGAAACCCGTGGAGATAGAATTTGCCGTTGAGTTGAATGTCCCTAAAAATACTCCGAAGATATTTTATCTTTTGCAGATACGGCCAATTGTTGAGAATAAGGAAACCATTGACAGGGACCTTAAAACAGTTACCGAGAAAGATACTATTATCTATAGCAAGTCGGCTTTGGGGAACGGCATCATCAATGATATCGTTGATTTTGTCTATGTGAAGCCCGAGTCATTCAATGCGGCAAAGAATAACGAGGTTGCTGAAAGGGTTGGGAAGGTCAATGCTGAGTTCCTCCAAAATGGTAAAAACTATGTGCTGGTGGGTCCCGGCCGCTGGGGCTCCACAGATCCCTGGCTGGGCATTCCGGTCAAATGGCCGCAGATATCAGCAGCCCGTGTGATCGTGGAGTCGGGCCTTGAGCATTATCGCATTGACCCGAGCCAGGGCACCCACTTTTTCCAGAACCTGACATCATTCCGGGTAGGCTACTTCACCATCAACCCTTTCATTAATGATGGCTTCTACGATCTTGATTACCTGAAAAATTTCGAAGCTGTTTACGAAGATGAATACCTCAGGCATATACGGTTTGAGAAACCATTGCTGATTGTGATTGACGGTAAAAAGAATGTTGGGGTTATCTTTAAGTTGGGGGAAGGCAAATAGCAGGATCACCTCCTCACACTATGTTTTATTATCAGTTAATTAAAGATGTTTGTTCGTAAAATGAAATTGTCGCATTTTGAATTATGAACACCGAACACCGAATAATGAACTGTTTTTACCTTTTTGCCATATTTTTTTCAGATGATTCTATACTCTTTACAAATATTGAGATTAACTCATTGTTTTCTTGAAATATTTCGATATTCATTATTCGATATTCGTTATTCGATATTTTTACGACAAAATAAATTGAAATAGGCCCGGATTTCTGAAATTACTTCATTATTACTAACTTTGTGATATGCGTTACATACCAAAAATATTGCTGTCATGGCTGATCATCTCAGCCTTTTTGTTCAAGCTCACAGGCTGCTTGCCGACAGCGCATAAAAATGAGCCTGAAAAAGAACCGATCACCGAACGCATCCAGTACGATGTGTCCATTCAGTCAGATGACCAGGATTTACACTGGTGGGTGAATAATATCGAAGGGTCGAAACGGGAACCTTTTGTGAAATGGTTGCTGGACGCTGCCTATAGCGGTAAGCACCAGGCATATGATTATTTCAATAAGCCTTTGTCAATCGATGATGTGAAGTCTTTAGGGATTGATACAACCTTTGTCACCCTGATGCGCGAAGTGCCTCCTTATGATGAGTACGACACCATCGTGATCCAGCAGTATGATTACAGGGACATTGCCAAAGTGAGGTTTCTGGAAGAATGGTATTTTGGTGATGGAGGGCAGGTCATTCAGAAGAAAGTGCTGGGCGTGGCCCCGGTGCTGGTCAGAAAATATGGGGATGAAGAGTATAACGAGGTACTGTTCTGGATCTATTTTGATGAAGACTATCCGGATGCCATGTAATTACACTTTATACTTGAAGCTAAGCATCTTCAGCTCCTCATTTGCCTTTACGATCTTGTCTTTCAGGGCTGCTTTGAATTTGACGGTCTTCTCAAAGATATCAGTATTGCCGGTGGCAAGGATCTGAGCGGCCAGTATCCCGGCATTGTGGGCGCCGTTAATGCCCACTGTGGCCACCGGAATGCCTGGTGGCATTTGCACAATGGAAAGAAGGGAATCGATGCCCTCAAGCGAAGCTTTGATGGGTACGCCTATGACCGGGATGGGCGTCATGGCTGCGATCACACCCGGCAAATGTGCGGCCATGCCTGCCCCGGCAATGATCACCTTGATGCCTCGTTCAACCGTGCCAGTTGCAAAATCTTCCACCTGCTCGTGCGTCCTGTGAGCCGATAAAGCATTTATCTCAAATGGGATCTCCATGTCGTTCAAGATCTTTGCAGCCTGCTCCATAACCGGCAAATCGCTGGTGCTGCCCATGATGATACTTACTACTGGGGTCATAACTTAAGGGTTTTAAATAGTGGACAAAGTTACTAAATCAATTAAGAATTACGAATTAAGAATTACGAATTAAAACCGCTATGCGGGAATTGGATTTCGACGATATTAAATTTGAACAACATGTTGGTAAAAGTTGCACCCTAAGTGCCTATAAAAGATCGTATTGCCATTGTCAGTAGTCAGAAATCAGAAAGTCACTATCTTTGTGGAAATGATTTCGTGGGTAAAGAAAAAAAAGCCACAGATTCACAGATATGCTTATTAAATATTTTAAATAGGAATATCCCTGCCTCTCCGGCTTGCAGGGATTACAAAAATATTTTATAATCTGTGAATCTGTGGCAAATTTGATTTCAAAAAGATTAGTTTTATAATCTGTGAATCTGTGGCAAATTTGATTTCAAAAAGATTAGTTTTATAATCTGTGAATCTGTGGCAAATTTGACTAACCACTATATTTAACATAAGACCAATGATTTAAACGAAGTATGAAAACAATAAAAGTCAGAGACAAGGAATTTTCATTATCAATAAGCGCCGGGGAGATCGACCGGGCAGTGCAAATAATAGCTGAAAGTATCAAGCATGATTATGCGGGTAGTAAGCCTTTGTTCCTGGTTATCCTGAACGGCGCCTTTATGTTTGCTGCCGACCTGTTCAAAAAATTAGATATCGATTGCGAGATCTCTTTTGTGAAGTTTGCTTCTTATGCCGGTACTGCAACTACAGCGAAAGTGACGGAGTTGATCGGGTTGAATGAGGAAGTCATAGACAGGGACCTGGTGATCGTTGAAGATATTGTGGATACCGGGATATCCTTAACGCACCTGCTGAATCATCTGAAAGATAAAAAACCACGGAGTGTCAAAATAGCTGCCTTGCTGTTTAAGCCCGATGCTTTTCAGAAAGATTTCAGGATCGATTATTTGGGTATGGAGATCCCGAATGACTTTATCGTAGGTTACGGTCTTGATTACGATGGCTATGGTAGAAATTACAAGGATATTTATAAGATCGTTTAAGACTTGCACAGATGGCTAACCCGAACTTTGTTGATTATGTGAAGATCAATTGCCGCTCCGGTAAGGGAGGGGCCGGATCTGCCCACTTCCGCCGCACCCGTTCCAACCCCAGAGGAGGTCCCGACGGTGGCGATGGAGGCCGTGGAGGAAATATCATATTAAAGGGCAACCAGCAGCTCTGGACATTGATCCATCTTAAATATACAAAGCATGTAAAAGCCGGGCATGGCCTGCCGGGAGGAGGTGAATTGAAATCGGGCGCCAGCGGGGAAGACAAGATCCTGGAAGTGCCGATGGGCACCATCGCCAGGCTTGCCGACAGCGAAGAAACACTCTGCGAGATCACTCATGAAGGAGAACAGAGCATCATCCTGAAAGGTGGCAGGGGAGGCCTTGGAAACGATCATTTTAAATCTCCGACCAACCAGACCCCTAAGTATTCTCAACCCGGTGAACCAGGCAGCGAGGAATGGATCATCCTCGAGTTAAAGCTGCTTGCCGATGTAGGCCTGGTAGGTTTTCCGAATGCCGGGAAGTCAACACTGTTGTCGGTCATCTCGGCAGCCAAACCCGAAATTGCGGATTATCCGTTTACAACCCTCAGGCCGAATCTGGGCATTGTGAGGTACCGGGAGCACCTGTCGTTCGTGATGGCAGACATTCCGGGTATCATCGAAGGGGCCCATGAAGGAAAAGGCCTGGGCTTGCGTTTTCTCAGGCATATTGAAAGAAATTCGTTGCTGCTGTTCATGATACCGGCCGATTCGGATAATATCAGAAATGAATATGAGGTGCTGGTGAACGAATTGCGGCAGTATAACCCGGAGCTGCTGGATAAATCCAGGATCCTGGCCATTTCCAAGTCGGATATGCTGGATGAGGAGCTGAAAGCTGAGATCAGGGAAGACCTCCCTGATATGCCATACATCTTCATATCATCCGTTACTACCGAAGGACTGACGGAAATGAAAGATATGATCTGGGAGGAACTTAATACAAATTTTAAATTGTAAATTTTAAACTGTAAATTGTAAATTTAAAGTTTTTGTGGTGGATTGGATAAGTCAGATTGATCAGGATATATTTCTCGCTATAAACGGGGCAAACAATACCCTGTTTGATAGTATCATGTTCTGGGCCAGTTGTAAATATATCTGGATACCGCTTTATCTTGTTTTTATTTCACTTCTGTATAAAAAGTATGGAAAGAAAGTTTTTATTTTGATAGGTGCAGCAATATTTCTTGTATTCATCAGTGATCAGACCTCTGTCTCGCTGTTCAAGAATGTTTTCCAGAGACTGCGGCCCTGTCATGAGCCCGGCTTATCAGGTATGGTCCATCTCGTCAAAGATCATTGCGGAGGTTCTTTTGGCTTTATTTCATCGCATGCCAGCAATACTTTTGCGGTCGCTGTATTCATCACAGGCCTTGTTGGAAAGCAACATAAATGGCTTCTGCCCGTCGTAATTTTCTGGGCTTTTCTGGTGGCGTATTCCAGGGTTTACCTCGGCACACACTATCCGGGAGACGTAATCTGCGGAGCTCTCTGGGGAAGCTTCCTCGGAGTTTTAGTATGGCGGATTTCGAGAAACCTTATTTAATTTGAATTAGAAATACACCTTCTTTATTTGTTTATTTGTTTATTCGTTTATTTGTTTATTCGTTTAATTTGAATTAAAGGTCTATAGTTCTACCGTCCTACCGTCTTACCGTCTTACCGTCTTACAATCCTGTGAGCTAATATCCGTACGCCCTGCCTTCCATCTTCTCTATGATAAGCTTGAACGGTTGTACCTCAATGACTGATGGGCGGTTGAAAGTAAATTCCTTATCCGAATACTGAGACATAATGACTTTGAGAGCCTCCACCCGTTCATCATAATCATCGATGAATATTATTTTCCCAAAGGCCAGCACACTATAATACCGCATAGCCCAGCTGCATGCAACATCTTCATTGACCCACCGGAGATCATGATCCGTGCTGAAGGCAACACAGACATGGGGGTTTTTCTTCAGGATATCAATTTTCTTGCCTTCTGCTGCGCTGTGAAAATAAATACAATCCTCTTTTAGTCCGAAATTCATAGGGATCACGTAGGGCCGGTTGTTTTCATCAACCATAGCGAGGGAGCAGGCATCGCATTTCCTGATGATCTCTACCAGCTCCGGCTTGAATGTCAGTGGCCTGCTTTTCATGGGTTAAAAGAAACTGGAATCGGTGTTCGCCTTGAAAAGATAGGTGAAAAAACTCAGGACAATGCTGAAAAGCAGTGCCCACCAGAAACTATCCACGTCAAAGCCCGGTACGAGCCAGGCAGCCAACAGAATGATCCCGGCATTGATCACCAACAGGAACAATCCGAGAGTTGCAAATGTTATCGGAATCGTCAGGAAAACCAGCAAGGGTTTGATAAATGCATTTAAGACCGAAAGTACTGCTGCCGCAATAAGAGCAGTCCAGAAATTTTTAAAATTTACCCCTGGCAACATATATGCCGTGATAAGAACTGCAACGACATATAAAATAAAGCGAACAATGATATCCATTTTTTAAAAATTTTAACAAATGTATGAAAAAGAGTTGAGTATTTAGAGTTTAGAGATGAGAGTTGAGAGATGAGAGTTGAGATGGGGGG
>DAOWEV010000102.1 GCA_030638325.1 Bacteroidales bacterium | reverse complement strand
GGAAGGGGCGGTTTGCGGCTTCGCCGCAAACCGCCCCTTCCCATGTCCTTCCCTTGAATCAACCGTCATTCCCGCGAAGGCGGGAATCTCGGAAAATTGAGCGAAATGGATCCTTTACAAACCGCACAACGCGTTAAATTTTACTATTCATTAAGTCTACACTACCTTGCCACAACAAATTTTTCTTTAGCGACAATTCTTTCCTGGTTTTTCAACACGGCCAGATAGACTCCATTATTCCATGATGAAACATCCAGCTTCACCTGCTCCTGCCTGCTGTCTATTGCCACCTGTTCCACCTGCTTGCCAAAAATATCATATATTTCCAACAAATAGCTTCCCCCGTCATTTAAAATCAAAAATTTAAAATTTAAAATTGAACCAACTGGGTTAGGAGAGATGCTGAAAGCCCATGAATTGTTGTTTTCATCAATACTTAGGGAGCTGTAAATATAGACCTGGAATGATTCGGAATATTCACCGTAGCCACAATCATTCAATCCCCTCACAGTTACTTCTGCATTGCCTGTGTATCCTGAAACCCAGCTAACTTCGCCAAGTATGCCGGAACTGATGCTGAGCCCTGCATCTGAAGGATTCACATACCAACGGTATTCATTAGCATACATGGCCGGCTCAGCCTGGAACTGGGAAATGTCTTCCAAATAATAATTAACCGTATCCGGCCCGCTCACAATGACAGTTTGTTCCGGCAAGGGATCTATGGTGAGATTGACCGTATCGGCATTGGAGCAGGTGTTTTGATCGGTGACGGCTACCCAGTATTCACCCGCTTCAGCAACAGTGATACTTTGTTCAGCAGCTCCGGTACTCCATAAATAGGAGGAGAATCCGGAACCGGCATCCAGAGTGGTCATAGTGCCTTCACAGAAGCTGTAATCTGCTCCGAGGTCAACAATCGGCAGGGGATTTATAAAAACCTCCACAGAGTCCCTGTCAGCACAACCAAAATCGTTGGTGACATCTACCCAGTACACCGCTGACTGATTCGCTGTGATCATCTGATCTGTGGAGCCGGTGCTCCAGTTGTAGGAAGCAAAGCCGGGGCCTGCATCCAGGATGGTTGAGGCGCCTTCACATAAAGATATGTTGGGGCCAAGGTCTACATCCGGCAGGTCTATCACGGTGATGGTAATATCATCTTCAATGGACATGGTTCCATCAGTTACAATTAGATGATAAGCAGTGGTGACTCCGGGAGACACCGCCGGGTCTTGTTCATTCGAGGTAAACCCAACAGGGTCAGAGGTCCATGAGAATCCATAACTGCCCGAACCTCCTGTAACGGTGGCGTGCAATTGCGTTGAGGCTCCGAAACAAAGGGTGTCTTTGTCGGATGTCACGGCAACAGCTATGTCCTGAACGTTAAGGGTAATGGGGATTGTAATTTCCGGATGGTCGGGATCATTATTATGGATGTTCATGATGGCTTCATATGTTCCCAGATCCAGGCCGGCGGAATTGAAGTTTACGGTAATCTCACCTGATTCACCGGCAGGGATATTTCCCTGCAGTGGGTTAGCAGTCAGCCAGCCGATGACATTCACCGAATAATCTTCGACCTCTCCGTAGGAGGATAATCCGCAGGGACTGGGGCTTCCTCCACGCTGGATGCGCACCCTCAGGCGGGTGGTCCCGTTTTTAGCATCCGGGGGAGGCACGATGGTAGCCGTATAAGGCCCAATACCAGGAGAGCCGTTGACGATGACCGTTTCATCATCATTGAAATTCTCATTTTGGTTCCAGTCGACCCAAATACCACAGACATCTTCGGGATAAATACCATAAGCGTTAAACACGGTGATATCATATCCCTGACCGGGTATAACCGTGGTTAAAAGAGCAGTAAAATCCTGGTACCCTTCGCAGTTAGATGAATTATCAATATTCTCAAAATGCACCCTGCTGATAAACTCAGTACAGCCACCCGTGGCATTACAATAGCTACGATTTGGAGAAAGAGATGTATCCGGGAGCACAATTTCAGCATCATATGTAAGTTCCAGCTCTCCTGTGTTGTTTATTGTGAGGATTCTCGAGGAGGTACTGCCGGGAGTGAGCGCCTCTTCCAGTGAAAGAGGATCAACGTTGATCACAGCGTTTCCCCACTGAACATCCAATATGGCCGGGCCTGATTCTCCCTCAATTGAGTAAAAGGCGGTGACCATATATTTATACAGGCCATAGTCGGGTAAGGTATCGGTATAACCCGGGAAGGGGGATGTGCCTATCAGGATAAAATTGCGGTAAATGTTAAAGTGATCGAATGTGGGGCCCATGCTGTGTTCCCATGACAAATCAACAACCCCTGTCTCCTCATCGAGAATGGCCACCAGGTTTTCAGGTGGCGACATAGTGCTTGTATGATAGGGAGATACATAGGTCAGGGCGGTTCCGGTACGATTGTCAGTCCAGATGGGATAAACATTCCCGCCATGAGCTGAGATGCCGAGGTAATCACCCATATAGCCAGTTGCAAGCCCGGGTATTGGGGATGGGGTGAAGCTGACATCACTGACCTTGAAATCTTCCCAGGTTTCACCACCATCATAAGAATTGGCACAAAAGACCTCGCACTCGCTGGAGTTGACGTTTCTGTCGTCATAAAAGATTACGCTTAGCGTTCCTGTCAACGGGTCGCTGGTGATCCATGGGAAATAATGCTCTTTGCCCAGGCCGGTTGCATCCTGGTTCACCCGGATGGGATCCGACCAGGTATCTCCTTCATCTTCCGAACGGATCATAAAGACATCAATTTCGGGGCCCTGGTTGATACCCGGCTCACCCACATTAGGCCAGACAATATAAATATTTCCATTGTTGGAGCCGCCGCTTACATCAACAGCCATGGAGGGAAAAGAGTTCACCCGCATGTTCTTGCTGGTTTCATGGTTGCGTATCCCGCGGATGTTTTCAAGGACACGGAAAGACTCCCATGTCTGTCCGCCGTCATATGACCGGGCCAGCGCAATCGCGTTCTCATCTGCCGGCCAGGAGTCGTAGATAGACCAGGCAGCATAGGCTTCACCGTTTGGGCCGGTACTTAAATTAACCCCCTGGTTATGACTGCCGGCGTTCAGATTGCTGCTGATATTAATAGTGCCGGACCAGGTAATGCCATAATCAGCAGAATACGACAGCTCTATCTCATTGTCATTAGATCCTCCAAAGGCAGTCCAGGCATCGTAAAGATATCCCTGGTAAGGGCTTGAAGGGTGATTATCGACCCACATGTGATTTTTGTCCAGGAGGCCCCCGAAGCCGGAAGCATTAGCAACCTGGATAGTGGTCCATGTCTCCCCCTCGTCATCCGAAAAAGCGACTGCTTGTCCGCTGCTTTTGATATAACCGACAAAATACCTGCCGTCATAACCTATCAGGGCAGCCGGGTCGCCCGAGTTGTTACCGCCGGCGCCTTCCAGTTCTCCTTCCCAGGTCTCTCCGCCGTCAAAAGAATAGAGGTCATTGGCTCCGTATAAAGTAAGGCCGAAACCAGGGGTATCAGTTGAATTATTGGAGTTCAGGACATTATCAATGTCATTTGGATTCACAAATATAGAGTTTTCGCTTTGAGATGTATTTCCCGTAGCGACTGGAATATCCGGAGAATTATCCGTGATAACTGAAACAGCCCGGATCTCACTTCCTGTATATTTGGCATGCGGAACATTTACAACCGGGTTTAAGGTTGTAAGCCCTTTTTCCGCCATTTTTTTCCAGTACCCGTTATTGTCAACACGGGTGTTGGGTTGCTCCTGTGAAATAGCAAGCACAGATATGGAAACCATACCTGAAATAAGCAAAATTGTAAAGGCTTTCATGGTGTACGGATTAATAGTGATGCTGAGGGTGTAAAGGTACAACTTATATTGAAACCTGCCCGCAAATAGCACATTTGGTTTTTGCCGGCACACAAAATGTTGATAAATAGTTGGAACATAATTGCCTTTATTCGTAACTATTTAGGTGTTATATTTCATACAAATGCTTTCTTCAAATAAATCCTAAGCACCAAATCCTAATCCCGATAGGTATCGGGAAAACAAATTCAAAACTCAAATAACCAAATGTTCAAAACAAAGGATTTCCTACAGAACGTACTGTTTTAAATTTTGTGCTTTTGTCATTTGGTATTGTTTATCCCGATAGCTATCGGGATTAGAAATTCGGATTTAGATATTCTATTTTAGTGTTTTATTTAACACTGATGAAATATACGTCACAGCTAAATAATTACCTTAATTCTTTATTGGGAAACAATATATTGACTATTTTTGTCAAAACAATATTTTCAAAATGCAAAACATAGGAGAATTAGTACGAACGTTAAGGGAAAAAGAAGGCTACCCTTTGCGAAAGGTTGCCGCCTTTTTGGATATTGACCAGGCCGTATTAAGTAAAATAGAACGAGGAAAGAGGAAGCTCACAAAAGAACATGTAATAAAGCTGGCTGGCTTTTTTAACTACAATGAAAAAGAAATGCTGATTACCTTTTTAAGCGACCGGATCATTCATGAAATTGGCAATGAAGATTATGCAAAAGAAGCATTGAAAGTTGCTGAGGAAAAGATTGAATATGAAGCATTTAAAACGATAGACAGAAGTAAAATCATTAAAAAAATTGCCATCCGGTTAAAACAATTTTCAAAAGTCCGTAATGCATGGATTTATGGTTCTTTTTCACGGGAAGATGATGGGTCAAAAAGCGATATTGATATAGCGGTAAAAACAGATGAAGGGTTCAGCTATTTCGACCTGGCAGAAATACAATATCAATTGGAAAATGCAGTGAACAGAAAAATTGATGTAGGTTTTATTGACTCTTTTAAACCGCACATTTTTAAAAATATTGAGCCGGATTTAAAACTTATTTATGAAAGATAGCAGAAAAGAAAATTACGAGAGGCTAATTCATATCCAAAAAGCGATTCTTGAAATTGAATCATTCACCCACAATGTGAGCAAAAATGATTTTTTAAATGATCAACTTCTTTCAAGTGCTGTTTTATTCCAGTTTAGTGTAATTGGAGAGGCGGTAATTCATATTGAAACATCTTTGTTGGAAAAATATGAATACCCCTGGTATAGAGTCAGGGCATTTAGAAATCTAATATCACATGAATATTTTCAAATTAGGTTGGAGGCTGTCTGGGATATTGTAGTAAACGATTTACCAAAATTGAAAGAAGAAATAGAAGCCATTTTGAAAAATGAATTTTGAGTCCGGATCGAAAAGACATTTATCTAAAATAATCGAAAAAATTGCCACAGATTATTCACAATATTATTTATTTTCAAAGGTGTTCATGAAATCCCTTCGTTAAGTTCACAGATTTAATTTTTATAAATCTGTGAATCTGTGGCTTAGTTTAGGTTTTACGACTTTTCGTAGTTGGCTCAATTTTAAATTTAGAAGAATTGAATATTTGAAAACCAGAAAATAATGGCAAAATCAAAATCAAGAAACAGGAAGCCGCAATGAAATTGTTTTTGTTGAGGGCTTAAGGTTGGGAAAAGCAACTTTTTCTAATTTTTTCCAATCTACAAATTCAGTAGAATCATTATTTGCCCAAAATTCCCTTTCCTCATCTTCATTTTTAAATGTTGGTATATTTTTAAACTTGTTCATAATATATTTTCCTTTCTCAGAGCAATTTCAGAAATCTCATCGGTCAGTGTCTAATGAGACACAGCTCGAAATTTCTTTTGTCTGGTAAACCGCCAAGTATGAGAACCGTATTCCGAACTCAATAGTTATCGGGTTTCGGAAGTGGTGTGAGAGGCGCACCAGTGGGCTATTGGCTCACTGGCCGTCTACTCGATTAGCGCAAGTATTCTTTGAATAATTCTAATTTATTTGATATTTCAATTACAGTTGTACTCGATAATGTAGCTCCACTTATTCCGTCAATAAGATTTCCACCTTGAATGATGATTTTTTCATCTTGTTTCAATCCGAAAGAATGATCATTTATTTGGATTGGAAGATTAATGAATTGTTCTTCAAATTCAGTATTTGTAATTTTAACTCCTAAACCAGGTATTTCCGCTTTATAATAAATTTCAACTTTTTTAATTGTCTTAGAATTTCTATCTATTAGATACATAATCCAAATAGCAGCCCATTGGTTTTTATCACCTAATATCAGCACAGAAATGTTTGAGTTTTTGACTTCAAAAATGGGAAATTCAGTGCATGAATCGGAATGTATTATTTTTGAATAAAGCTCAATTGATTTTTCCAATCTACATTCTTTAATCTTTTTGTTAATATCCATATACTTAAAATCGACAATTGAACTTAGGTCAGTTGAATCTGTAAATGTCGAAACAATAAAAGGTCCAATATCTCTCATATACATAGACGTTAATTGTTTTTCTGTTGGTGGTTTTTCTGTTGTTGGGGTTTGATTACAACTAGTTGTAAATATCATTACGATAATACCCATTAATACTTTTTTCATCTAATTCTTTATTGTCTATTTAGGACAAAAGGAACAACAATAAAATAATTCTTTTTGTGCATTATTATGAATCTGGCTTTTTCATTTTCACTATGTTCATTAAGGCACATGCTTTACAAAGTTAAAGGGACATGCTTTACACTAAATTAGTGCTTAGCCTGGTTGATTAACGATTGCGAAAAAATCTAAAATCGTTAATCTCAAATCGTTAATCGTTAATCAATACCAGCACCATAGCCCGGCATATCGCCCTTAAGGACAAGCCGGACACCGAAAGCATTAAGGAAAGGATCAGTGTTATTTCAAGAATCGGAAATCAAGAATATAGGTTCTTTAAAAGTCAAACTTCCCATCCGCCCGGGCGGATCAAATTGGATGTTGTCGAAATTCAATTCCCGCATAGCGGTTTCAATTCCTAATTCGTAATTCCTAATTCCTAATTGATTTAGTATCTGTTTACCGCCTGATCACGATCTTTCTGCTGATGACCTGGTTGTCATAAACGATTCTCAAGGTATAGATACCTTCCTTCAGAGCACTTGTGTTGATTTCTAATTTGAACAAGCCTGAATTGATGCTCTGAGTGCTTTCATAAACAGTAGCTCCCAGGGTGTTGATCAGTTGAATATCCCCAATGGTCTTTTTTATAGCATTTCCTTCAACATAAAAGGTACCGCTGTTCGGGTTGGGATAGATGCGGATACCTGAAAGCATATTTTCGTAAATTCCCAGGCATTCATTAAAGGAAATGTGAACAGTATCACCTGACAGGCAAATCCCACCATTGGTGACCTCTACCCATATATTTTTCAGGTTAAGGATCATGCCTGTAGTATCGACTATAATTGTTTGGGTTGTAGCCCCTGTCGACCAGATATAGGAAGCCCCCGGATTACCTGCATTAAGTTCTATCTCATGATAATAACATAGTACGGTGTCTTGTCCGAGATTGACAACGGGATACGGATATTCAGTTACAAATAATGAGTCTGTTGCAGGGCAACCGTATTCATTGGTCACCTCAACCCAGTACCAGCCTTCTCCAAAGACATAAACAGTGGCTGTAGTATCTCCGGTGCTCCAGAAGTATGTTGTATGATCGCCGGCGTTCAGGGAGATGCTGTCACCGGTACAAAGTTTCCTGTCATCACCAAGATCAACTTCCGGCAGCGGATTTACCTGTATCCTGACCCGGTCTTCGGCTGATAGTGTATTGTCTGTAACTTGCACTATATAAGTCGTAGTTGAATCCGGTGTAATTAGCGGGTTGGCTTCATCAGAACTAAAGCCCGGAGGTATTGATGACCAGGTATAAGTATTACTCCCGGACCCTCCGAAAACCTCTGTTGACAACTGCGTGGAACCCCCGATGCAGAGCGTATCCGGCTGTGCCGTGGCAATTACGGCATAATTTGTTACGAGCAGGTTAACGGGTACAATCACTTCAGGGTTATCAGGGTCGTTACTGTACAGCTTCAGTTCTGCCTCATAATTACCTGTCTCCAGTCCGTTGGCATCCAGTTCAACATTGATATATGCAGTATCACCCGCCGGTACTACCCCTGAAATTGGGGAAGGACGCAGCCAGCTCAGGACATCAATGGTATAGTCTTCAACTTCGCCATAGGTAGTGTTTCCACAAGGCACCGGGGTCTGGGCATATACAATCCTCACACGCATCCGGGTTGAACCCGATAGGGCGGTGGAAGGAGGTGTGATGGTAGCGGTGTAAGGGCCTGCACCTGGTGAACCATTGACCATGATAGGTTCATCATCTGTGAAGTCTTCATTTTGATTCCAGTCTATCCAGACACCAAATTGATCTGTAGGCCATTGGATACTCCCGTTTGTCACAGTAAGCTCATAAGGATCGCCAACCAGCATGATGGTCGACAGCTCAGTATTATCTTCATAACCATCACAACTGGATGAATGATCAATACTACCAAGTTGAACCCGCTGGATATATTCATCACAATTTCCCCCGCTGGCATCACAATACCCTCTGTTAGGATTATCTTTATCAGAAATAATGAAAGGTGTGATCTCATAATCCAGCTCCAGTTGCCCGGTATTTATGACAGTCAGAATTTTTGTGGTGGAGTTGTCGGGTAAGAGCATTGCAGATATACTGTCGGGATCAACAAAGATATGTGCATCTCCCCATTGCACCTGGACATGGCTTGCT
Source organism: Bacteroidales bacterium (assembly GCA_030638325.1). GTDB lineage: Bacteria > Bacteroidota > Bacteroidia > Bacteroidales > JAGOPY01 > DAOWEV01. The sequence goes on along the minus strand of DAOWEV010000102.1, from coordinate 6,065 downwards.
GATGATTCTCCGTCAGGATCAAAGAAGGCAGTCACACTATACTTATAGATGCCATAATCCGGAAGTGCATCCACATAAAACGTATCGGTGGTAGTCCCGGCCGGTTCATTGTCGCGGTAAATATTGAAATGAGAAAAGTTGCGGTTATCATCAAATGACCAGTTGAGTGTGGTGTTCCCGGTTTCGAACGCTATTTCGCCCGTCAGGCCGGAGGGCCTCGGGAGAGGGTTTGTTTCAAACGGAGAAACGTAGCTCATCACCGTACCGGTCCTGTTGTCGCACCAAACCGGATACACCATACCGTCTCTGGCATCGATACCGAGGTAATCGCCCATATAACCGGATGCAAGTCCCGGAATGGGTGTTGGAGTGAAACTCACATCACTCACTTTAAAGTCTTCCCAGGTTTCGCCGGCATCGTATGAATTTGCGCAGTATACTTCACATTGGTGGGCTGCGACATTTCTGTCGTCATAAAAAATAACGCTTAAAGTCCCCGAACCGGGATCACAAGTGATCCATGGAAAGTAATGCTGCTTCCCCAGGCCTGCCTCATCCTGGTTGACCTTGACAGCATCAGTCCAGGTGAGCCCCTGGTCTTCGGAGCGGCTTATATAAACATCCATATCCGGATCGTTGTTTATGCCGGGTACACCGATATTTGTCCAGACGATATATATATTACCATTGGCATCCCCGCCGCTGACATCTACAGCCATGGCCGGGAATGAATTGACACGTTGGTTCTTGGATGTTTCGGAAGTCCGGATCCCCCGGATATTTTGAATGATCCTCGTAGCGGGTTCCCAGGTGGTACCTCCGTCAAAAGAACGGGCCATCCCGATGGCTGTTTCATCGCTTGGCCAGGAGTCGTATATGGACCAGGCAGCATAGACCTCGCCGTTGGGGCCTGTTTTGATGTTCACGCCCTGATCGTGGTTTCCTGAACTGACAGCGTTACTGATGTTTACACCTGAAGACCAGTTTAGACCGTCGTCAGTTGAATGAGCCAACACTATTTTATTATCGTTTGCACCCCCGAAAGAGGTCCATGCATCGTATAAATTGCCTTCATACGGGCTTGTGAAACTATTGTCGATCCACATATGGTTTTTATCCAGGATCCCACCGCCCGGAGCATTAGCTATCACGACAGAAGACCAGGTATCCCCCTGGTCCTGTGAATAAGAAATACCCTGTCCTAAGCCATTGGTGATATATCCTACATAATACCATCCGTTATTTCCGATCAATGCTACCGGGTCTCCGCTGTTCGGACCACCCGCGCCGGCCAGTTCACCTTCCCAGTTTTCCCCGCCGTCAAATGAATATAAATCATTGGCGCCATAGAACGAAGTAACCGGGTTTGTAGAGGAATTATTGGAATTCAATACGTTGGAAGGATCGTTTGGATTGACGAAAACAGAGTTTTCACTTTGTGTGGAATTCTCAGTGGTAACGGGAACATCAGGAGAATCATCCCGGACCACGCTGAAGGCATTGATCTTGCTTCCGGTAAAAACAGCCGCAGGAACTTCCCGCATAGGGTTCAACTCTGCCAATCCTTGCTCGGCTTTCAGAATCCAGTATTTGTTGTTATCAACACTTGTATTTACCTTTTTTGAATTATCAGCCTCAGCCTGACGCTGCTTTTCCGACTGCGCCATAATAGTTAAAGAGATAAAGCTGAAGATCAAAGAAACGAATAGTGACAAGTAAACTTTTTTCATGATGTCAAATATTATTTAGAATGAGTTTTAAATAAGAGACACCAAAGATACTAAATCAATTAGGAATTACGAATTAGGAATTGAAACCGCTATACGGGAATTGAATTTGAACAACATGTTGGTAAGTTTGACTTTTTAAGTGCCTATGTTATTTCAAAACAAGTATCGAATTAAAACCACTTTTTACGGGAATTAATTGACTGTTACAAGTTCCAGGTTGCATGTTGAGAACCTGCAACCTGTAACTTGCAACTTGTTGATTAGTTTTGCGAATTAAGTGCCTATTTTCTGATAATGAATTTTTCCGTGTAAGTAGATCCCTGGTGATCTACGATGATAAAATAGATTCCCTCTTCAAGGCCCTTCAGATTATATGTTTTCGAAAATCCCTTGCCGGCTCTTATATGTTGTTCTTCAACCAGTGTTTTGCCATGGGCATTCACAACCCGGATGTTGACCGGGCTGTTTTCAGATGAGTTGAGCTGCAGTTTGAAAGAACCGTCGTTGGGGTTTGGGAGAATGCCGATTTTAATGGCATCGTTTTCCCCTATGCTGAGTGAATTGAATACCTCTATGGCATAGGGACCGGAAGAAGGCCCTTCGCCACATTCATTATTTCCATTTACTAATATTTCAGCTGCGCCGGTGAAACTTTCCGTCCAGGTAACAACTGCTGTTGTGCCGTCACCGGTAATGGTACCAGCAACGGAAGGAGTCAGGGCCCAGACATAAGAATCAGCATACATAGCAGTTTCCGAAGTATATTCTGACTCAGTACTACCGTAAAGGTCAACTGAAACCGGCCCGGCAGTGATTTCGGTGGCCTGCGGCAGTGGATAGATTGTCATGCTTATATCGTTTGAATTGGCAGGGTTTATGGCACATGGTTCGGATGACCATAACTCACACCTAACCTCATCTCCGTTCAGGAGCTCATGTGTTGAGAAAGAGTTGCTGTTATCGCCGGCTTCATCACCGTTTACAAACCATACGTACTGCGGAGTATCTCCACCATTGACCGGGGATGCGGTAAAGGTTATTTCAGTTCCTTCACATACATCGTTTGCAGATGCTTCAATGGAGACATCCACAATCACACTCGGGGTTATGTTCATGGTAATGGTATTGGAGGCAGCCGGACTGCCGGAAGTACACATTTCTGATGATGTTACCACACAGACGACTTCATCGCCTTCCTCTATTTCATTGCTTGCAAATTCCGGTGAGTCGTCACCCACAAACTGTGCATTTATTCTCCACTGATATGAAGGATTCTCACCGCCATTTTCAGAAGTAGCCGTAAAGACAACTTCCTGTCCCTCGCAAGCCGGGTTCTGAGATGCTTCAATGGTAGCGCTTACCGGAAGGATCTCATATACTGTCATGACAATATCATTGGAAGTTGCCGGGTTATTTTCGGTGCATGCCAATGAAGATGTGACTTCACAAGTTATAATATCTTCGTTATAAAGTGCATCAGTCATAAAGACAGCCGTATTTTCGCCAACATTTCCACCGTTAATTTTCCATTGATAAACAGGATCATCGCCACCATTAACCGGGGAGGCCGTGAAAGTTACTTCGGTGCCATCACAGATCTCTTCCTGGGATGCTTCAACAGTAAGTTCTACCAACATTGTTTCATTTACATTGATATAGTCGGCCATGATGGAAGTATCACTGTTTACACCGTCTGAGACGATCAATGTAACGCCATAAGCACCAATATTTTCATAAAGGATGCCAACGGGGTCCCTGTCACCGGATGTTTCCGGAATGCCACCTGCGAAATACCATTCCCAGGTAGTTATCTCACCTGAGGATTGATCAGTATAATCAACAGTCGTACCGGCACATGGTTCGGTGGTGCTGGCCGAGAAGCCGGCTATCAGGAAATCATCGGTTACCAGAACATCTTTTGAATACCGGAAATAATTCTGCTTTGTAACCGTAACTTTGAATACATCCCCATCCGTCAGCGGAGGAATGCTAATGGTATCAGGTCCTCCGGTAGCATCTGCAACACCCATTATTAACCCGGATTTACTGAGGGCAATGAAAGAACCCTGGTCTGCGGTCACAACAAATTGGGTGCTTCCTGCAGGGTGGAGTGTGTCATGGACGACCGTAATATCTTGGGGCACTTCAGAATATACAGTCATAAAAGCATCTCCATGGTGGTGGAAGAGATGATAGGTAACTTGTTTGTTATTTGTGTTATACGGCCAGCTTGACTGCTGAAGGAAATATTTACCGGCAGAGTTTCCAAAAGCTGGTAATACGCCCCGTGGAGTAGGGGTGGATCCCTGGAATGGCATGAACTCAGGCCAGAGGTTATCGATAACGCCCCAGACATAGGTGTCATTCACAAAAGAATATGATGATTCCGAGGCGGCGATGATACCAAGCGCTCCGGAATTCAGGCCGTTCTTGGTGTGCCTGTGGAATTTTTCAGCAAAACATTCCCCGCCCCAGTTATACTTTCCTGTTAAACAGTTTATCGACATTATAAAAGTAAGTTCAGTATTTGCAAGGGTACCGATATGAGAAGTGGTATAATAAGGTTCTCCCCATCTGGTTTCGTTGCCGTGGTCACGATGCTGCATCATGAATGCACCATCGTTGAGGGCAGTATTTACCATACTTGCATTTCCGCCGGTCCAGCTTCCCAGCGTACTGGGCATCTGTGGTATGTATCCAAGGCCGTTCGGGCCGAAATAGTTAACAACAGTAGATGTATTGGGCGCCGTTGACCAGATCGCTCCCGGGGTGCCCTGGTATATGGCGTTGATCCTGACCGGATCTTTTCCCTGGACATTTTTCCAGAAGCCCCCAATACTTTCTGAACAGATCTGGAACCAGCGTTCAGTCTGCCATCCCAAAGCAGTGACAGGGTGTGCATAAAAGCCGGGATCGGTTGGTGGATTTTCTTCGTAGTTGATGAACTTGGTTACCATAGTCTCCAGTTCAGAGGCATTCCTGGCGGTTATCCTGGCAAAGGTGATATCCGGCAGGTGATTGCTATCAACATCGGCATAGATATTATCGGAAGCACAGTAGTTATTATAGATGGGTGAGATGATAGTGTTATCGGCTGTGGTACCGTAATCCCCAAGCAGAAGAACGGCAGCCGGCGGAATATCCCAGTTATTGTATGCATTATTTATATAATTCTCAATCTGGTAGGTGGTATTTCCACCGATATCGGCCAGAGTCACAACATTTGTAAGAACACCTTGTTCATTACGAAATACCTTAATGGTATTTGCCCATTGTATAAAATCACTTCCGTTGGGTGTGATGATAAGGTATTCGCATCCTGTTCCACGCTGACCTGTTGCGTGGTAACGGTTGGGGTCGATCGCGGGCAGGATATCATAATTAAGAATATGATCTGAAAGGATAGGTTCCCACCAGACACTGCGTAAACGTTCATCCCCATACTGTCCGTTGCCACCCTCAAATGTAATTTCAATTTGTATGTCGCGATAAAGGATCAGTTCTCTGGTTACCGGGTTATATAAGAAAGGAGTAACCCCAATTTGGACTACATCAACACCACGAATACTGGTGGTTTCTGAAAGTAGTACCGGCTGGGTGGGGTAAAATGCATTATTTGAGTAGATATCAGGATTCTTTATGAATTCCAGCGGACGGTTATCTGATTCAAGTGGCAGGGCAGGAGCCGGAATCAGGTCAATATTCTGAAACAATTCCGTGCGGTTGGAGAGGACGGTAAATGTTGCCCGGGCTCCCTGCGGGATTGCAATAAAGCAGCTAACGCCAGGAACATCCGGCGCCCCTGCATCGTTGGGGACAAAACTGCCTGTCAGGCCAAGGTTTGTCATATCTTCGCCATTGATAGTTTGAGTTCCCATATCGAAAGAAGTAACGGAAAAGTTGAGAGTTACCCCTCCTGACCGGTTTTCCATGACGGAAAAGCCTTGTTTTTCCCAGCTGTCGTTATATTTAATTTCTTCTGCGAGAAGGCTGACAGCAAGAAAGGAAAGTAGTGTAGCAATTAGTGTAAATCGTTTCATTTTTTATGAGTTTTTAGTGAATTGAAGGCGCAAAGATATAAATCGTTTGCTTATCAGCCACAAAAGACCTTGATTTTTCGATTCAATTATATAAATTTCGTAAAGATCGTGTCAATTATAACTTGGCAGGTATATAGCATATATATATTTGTTAAATATTTATTATATATTGAATATCAGTTGTGTATGGTTTTCTTGCTGAATGGAAAGTAGAAAAAAGGGACTCCATCCTAAGCTTAGGATGGAGTCCCTTTTTTCTACTTTCCATTCAGCAAGAAAACCATACACAACTGAT
>DAOWEV010000072.1 GCA_030638325.1 Bacteroidales bacterium | reverse complement strand
TCCGTCCCTCAGTCCCTCAGTCCCTCAGTCCCTACGTCTCCCCCCTCGCCCCCTCGCTCCCTCGTCTCACGCTTCACTTCTCACGCTTCACTTCTCACGCTTCACTAATTAATGTATCTTTGTATCAGAAAATCTTCAAATCATAAACAATGAGAATATTACTGATAACGGTTTTCCTGATCCCGCTCCTAATTAATTCCCAGACACCTGGCCAGATCATCAGGGACATGAAGAATTCAGTCTTGCTGGTCAGGCTTAAGACAAGGGAAAATTCCATACAGGCGCTTAAAGAAGCCGGTCATTATGATCAGATGAAGATCGTACAGGATAAACAACGGGAGGAGAATATGAAGATCGTTACGGCATTTCAGGAGGATTTTGACTTTTGTCCGGTCTTTTTCTTTTATAGCTCATGCAGTAAGCCGGTGAGGGAACACCAGTTTCAGAACTGCCTTATGAATGCGGAATTACAACTACTTTCAAATGAAGCAGTAACGGATATTGATCATTTTTACATCGCTGAATTCTGGTATGTGGAACGGTCGGATGACGAATATTTCAGTCATTATAGTTTTGATCCTGATGACGAGGGTAATATGGAAAAGAGAAGCAACTATAGCGGCTCCCCGGAACTGGGAGTAGACGCCCTGGTGCTTCGGGATTCAAACTTCCGGCAGTTGAGAAAACCTTTCCCCTATTATGTTCGCACTTACCAGGGGTTCCCTTTCAGAAGATCCGAAAGCAAGACTGTTAAGAAATTGAATAAAAACCTCCATGATTATCTAAAAGATAATTGATCTGAGATGAAAAAGATACTCATACCGGGCTTGATGCTCACAGCCCTGACAGTTACCTGGATATGGTTGCAGAACCAGGATGAAAAAGAGGCATTGAACAAGCCTAATGACTGGTTTTTCCGGCAACGGGCATTTCCTTATGCTGAGATAAATTATGAGGCCAGAACCCTGGCCTGGGAACAGGCACTGGCAAAAAAAGCTGAGGCTGATACCAGGAATATCGGATGGATACTGGATGGCCCATTGAATGTAGGAGGCCGTATTTCGGCCCTGGCATCGCCTCCTGATGATGCCCAGACAATATATGCAGGCGTTGCTTCCGGGGGTGTCTTTAAAACAACCAACGGAGGAAGTACATGGAATCCGGTGTTCGATGATGCATTGAGCTTATCCATTGGCGATATTGCCCTTGCGCCCTCCGGTCCGGATATTATCTATGTCGGCACAGGTGAATCCAATGCCGGTGGAGGATCCCTGGCATATGACGGCTTCGGCATTTACAGATCTTCAGACGGCGGCCAGAACTGGGATCACCTTGGGCTTGAAAATTGTGGTAGTGTGGGCCGTATTGCCATACATCCCCTGGAGCCCCAGACCGCTTTCGTGGCAGCCATGGGCAGGCTATTTTCCAACAATCCGGAGAGAGGTATCTTCAGGACTGTAAATGGTGGTGAGAGCTGGGAAAAAGTCCTTTATGTCTCTGACTCAACCGGGGGCATAGATATTGTAATGGACCCCCTTCATCCCGATACCCTGTATGCCGCCCTTTGGGAACGGATCCGCAGACCTGAAATGCGAAGCTATGGCGGCCCCACATGTGGAGTATTCAGATCCTTCGATGGGGGAGATACATGGACAGAGCTGACGGTTGGACTGCCTTCACCATCCCATAATGTGGGGCGGATAGGGATTGATATTTCCGCTTCATCTCCCAACATTCTCTATGCTATTTACGCCGACAGGATCGGCTATTTTGACGGCGTCTATAAAACAACTGACCATGGAGATACCTGGACGCAAACCAATGATGCCGGCCTGAATAACATGTATTCTTCCTTTGGCTGGTGGTTCGGACGAATCAGTATAGACCCTGCTGATCCTGACAAGGTTTACGCTATTGGTTTGGATCTTTACAAGACTACAAATGGTGGAAATAGCTGGTTCAACACTTCCGGCTCCGTGCATGTTGACCAGCATGACCTGATTGCGCATGCTACAAACCCCGATTTCGTGATCCTCGGCAATGACGGTGGTGTATACCTTTCTTATAATGGAGGTAGTTCGTGGTCGCATCTGAATAATATGCCAATAACACAGTTTTATACCTGTGAGGTGGATTACCAGTTTCCGGAACGACTGTATGGAGGCACCCAGGATAATGGCACCAACCGGACCATGACCGGAAGCCTGGATGACTGGCAACATATCTATTGGGGAGATGGATTCTATGTGAGGGTCGACCCCTCCGATAACTCTTATGTATATGCCGAGTATCAATACGGTAACTTTGCCCGGTCAACCAATGGGGGCTATTCATTCAACTCCGCCATGAATGGGATAAACGGAAGCGACCGCAAGAACTGGAACACCCCCTTTGCACTGAACCCGGTGAATCCCGAGATACTTTATTATGGATCCGACAAGCTCTATAAAACCCTCAACAGGGCTTCTTCTTGGTTTCCCGTCAGCCCCGACCTGACAAATGGCTTCGGAGGTGGAAATCTTATGTACGGTACCCTCACTACCATTGCCGTTGCCCCTTCCAATACGGATTATATTTATGTGGGAACAGACGATGGAAATGTCTGGGTCTCACCGGATGACGGAAGTAACTGGAATAACATATCCAGCTCTTTCCCGTTGAGATGGGTGACCCGGGTAGCTGTTGACCCCTATGACGAAGAGGTGGCTTATGTTACTTTGTCGGGCTACCGGTATGATTCTTACCAGCCCCATATTTTCAGGACGGCCGATGCCGGTTTGAGCTGGCAGGATATTTCCGGGGATATGCCGGAAGCTCCTGTAAATGACATTATTATAGACCCGGATTTTGATTCGACACTATACGTGGCTACTGATTTCGGAGTTTATGTGAGCTGGAACCTGGGCGTGAACTGGCACCTCTTGGGCAGCAATCTTCCGAATGCACCGGTAGTAGACCTGACACTGCATGCCCCAACAAGAAAACTAATAGCCGCCACCTATGGCCGCTCCATGTACTCCTTTTTACTAGATCAATTGGTTGATATTCACCATGTTAAAGATCCTGCTCATGAGCGCAGTTTTATTTTCCCAAACCCTGCAACAGAGAAGTTGACAGTTGTTAGCAGGCAGTTGGTAAAAGAAGTAACTATTTATGATGGATTTGGCAGGAAAGTGAAAGAGGTGGGGGATCCGGAAAATGCGCATACCTTTGAAATAAATATTGCTGAATTGCAGAACGGAATGTATGTTCTGGTCCTTTCCGGAGATAACGGGATCATTGGAACGGAGAAGTTCCTGAAGATTGACGATTGAAAGATCAGGCGAAGTAAGCATTGTGGTGATGAACCCTAATCATTAGTCTTGATAAGCTTACCAGAGGCGTATATTTTAGAATTAATTATAAGCCGGAGAAAATATATCCCTGCATTTAAAGGAGTGCCGGTATCATCTGTTCCATACCATACGAATGATACTTCACCAGTCGGTTTTTGCCCGTCTGTTAAAGTTGAGAGAAGATTCCCGTTGATATCATATAAATTTAACATTACATGACCGTTTTCAGGAATTTCAATGGTGATCTTAGTATGGGAATTAAAAGGATTAGGAAAGCATTGGATTGGAATTGCATCTATGTCTTTCATGAGATTTTCATGCATTCCGACAAAAAGGTGTTCATAAGCACCCATATCGATCTCACTACCGCTTATCCGTGGGTTTCCAGCAAGGTCCACCATGGGAAGAACAATTCCTTCAGGAAGATTCTGTGTCCCGGAATCAATGCAGGGAGAATTCAGAGATAAAGAATATGGAAAATCGCCGGTCATGATCCACATAGGGTCAGCATCGATATTGCTCGAATCGTAATATAATTGATAATATGGAGAAAGAAATGTAATACCATCTGTTCCATTTTGTAATAACGAATTAAATATGCTCAGATCACTTGAATTGGCCTGGTTATCTGCAGATATCATAACCTGATACGGAGTGTTCCCATAAAATATGCTGTTATAAACAAAGACTTCTGATTTTTTCCCGATAAAGAAACCTGCCCCAACCGTATTCGTGGTATAATTGTTCCCTATAGTACAATTTGTTAATGTCATAGATACATTGCGACTTACTGCAATACCTGCGACTCCAGGGTAAATCGGATTGGTTGTACTATCATTATTATCAACTATTTCACAGTTTATCAGGTTCACAATTAAACTATTATCGATATCCATACGACCCAAGAACTGTAATGCAACACAATCCGGATACTGACTCATTAAAGGGCGGTTATCTTTAAATACACATGAAATAAACTCTATATATACTGTATCAAAAAAGAGAATTCCTGTTGTAGCTGACACCGCATCCCAACCATAGTTTTTAATAAAAGATGAGTTACTAATGAATACTGAATCTATTGCAGCAACAGACAGAGAACCTGAGTGCTTTCCCCTGCAATTATACCATTTAACACTATCAATGATAAGTTTTGAACAATTTGCACATTTAAAGCTACTATGATAATTATTCAAACTATCGCCATTGCCATTTATCATGCTTAAATTTCTAATGGTAATATGTTCACCCCCTGTATTATACATACAATTGGAGAAGGTAGTCTGATCCTCCGCATCAAGAATGGTCGACTCCATATTTTCACCTACAATCGGAACATGACCTTTTACAACCGTTGGGAATTTGTCTCCTGTTGTTTTGGAGGAATATGTGCCGTTGGCTAAATGAACCGTATTATACTGTGTGCTGTCAGATCTTACTTTTAGCATGGCAAAGGACAATGACTGTAAAGGTTCTTCGGGAGTTATCCCGCTGTTCTGATTATCCCCTTCAGGGTTCACATATAGATCAGCATTGATAGCTTCTATTTTACCATGATTCACCTGCCAGGTCAGATTAATCCCGGAAAATCCTTCTTCTATTGATAAAAAGAAGTAATGATCCGGGTGTAATATGGTAGCCGTATCAACAATAATATGATTAGCTATACTGTCATCCACCCCCTGGAAAAAATCCGTACCGGCTGTTGCATAGTTTAAATAGATATTACACAGGTTTATTGAATCAAATTCAATTGCGGAATTTAAGATATACATACCGCCACCAACGGAATAAGATTGATTATGAATAATCTTACAGTTTGATACAAACAAAGAGCTTTTATTAGCAAAAATCCCCCCACCACCGTTTGCTGAATTGTTTTTAATAATACAATTTTTTATTTTAACGGAAGCATTCTTCAATGCAATTCCTCCCCCCTGTCTTCTGAAACCACTGAGTGCTGTTGTTCCGGTCCCATTTTGTAATGTAAATCCGTTTATTTCAAAGTTTTCTTCAGCATAAATTGCCTTTACACAGCTTCCGGCACCGGTTCCGTCAATGATTGTTTGCCTGATCAATGAATCCTGAGGATTAATTAAATATAAACTTCCTAAGGTAAGGTTTTGGATGCCATTCATATGCAGGCCTTCATTGTATATACCAGGGAAAACAATAATTACATCCCCGTTATTGGCATTTGCAATAGCATTTTGTATCTGGGTATACTGACCGCCACCGCTTATGTCAACTGTCAGGGTATCTGGAAAACCCTTAACAGTGAAAAAGAGTAATATGACAAGAATTGTTGTTTTACTTAGTATTTCCCGTTTCATTTAATAATCCCTATCTATTTTTGATCAGAATGATTATTTACCTGCATTTATTTCATAACCAAAGATACTTTTGTTTATTCAATAAAGTTAATCAACTACTATAATTTTTTGAATTAAGTTAAAAAAGTCTGATTTGAAATTAAGCAAATAAATACCGTTAGGAACTTTATTACCGCCATCATTATTTATATTCCAAACAATTTCATGTATACCCTTAGCTTTCTTTCCTTTGTCTAAAGTGATTGTTTTTTGACCGGTTATATTAAATATTTCGATTGTGATATAACTATCCTGCTCAATGTTAAATATTATTTTAACTTGTGAATTTGACGGATTTGGGAATATTCTTATGTGATTGTCAAAGTCTTGATCTGGCAGATTGCCTTTTGCTTTAAAAGAAACCAATTGTGCTCCCTGTTTGTTTGTTAAATAGATTGCTTTCTTTATTTTCTTTAGTAATTTATGATCATATGAATAATAGTCTCTTATTCGCTCTTCAAATGATGACTTATATCCCCCGTAATATTGTTCGAATTCAACTGGTCCGGCCGAATCAATCTCGCTATATGCCTGGATCATAATAATAGTATCCTCCTCTAAAACAGAAGAAGCCCCGATGCAGGTGTCATTGATAAAAGCGCCAATTTCTATCGGCAGATCATTGGTGTCAAGCTCAATAAAAATAGGAGTATAGTTTGAATTTTCTTCAAAAGTATAATTTTCGACAAGTGGCCTTTCCTGATATGGATAGGGATCATAAGAGTTAGGCCATTGAAAATCCGTTTCATTAGTGCTTATAAGAATTATTCCTTCCCCGTATCTTAAATTCCGGAGTTTATCAGGACCCATACATAACCAGTATGGCACTAGACTACCTTCGCTGTAGAATTTGGCACAGGCCCAAGTTTCGGCCTTAATTGAAGTAAGATCATCCAGAATATCCGATAATGCTTCAAAAGCATCCTGGGTCTCATCGATATAATATCCAACCCAGTTTTCAATATCCTCTCCTGCATATAAATGAATTGTATTTTGTGGGTCAAGTTTCCATCCTGGTAATGGTATATAAGATTGCATTATAGTTTGAAGATCATTGTCAAGAATATAACCTCTGGAACTGAATATAGAATTTAATGTAGAATATGGATCCCAATCACCACTAATGTATTCAATATATTGCGTCTCACTCAGACCGGGTTCCACTCCATCCATATGTAGATAATCTGGCCAGGGGGTCAGGTTTTCTAAAACCGGTATTAACGGTACACCAATATCCTGATTCCATGGACGCTCTAAAGATGGAAAGCTGATCCAATTGTAATAATTAAAATTATCAATATATAATTTTTCCGGCTCGCATTTCAAAATACCGATATTACTATGGCTTCCATTCGGTATATATAAATAATTGTTATGAAAATCTAATACAACATTTGTATATTTTACCGGATTAGCAATCCTGAATACCTCTGTATTCTCTAAATATAAGTTTTCTGTAATCCAGGGATAACGTGGATTCATAATCCAGAAAAGAGCTTGATTGTCAGTTGTTCGCCTGGCAGAATATGCATATAACATCCTGTTTTTTGTGTTATATCTTAATGAAGTAATATCTTCCTCAAGGTTAAATCTCCTGGTAGTGTCTTCTGCTATATAATCCGTTTCACAAAATAAAGGCCAGACGATCGCATCTGATCCGGCAGCATATAAAACATCCCGATGCTTATCATATTCAATATCGACAATTTCATTAGATTGAAAAGGAATTTGGTAAACGTTATTAGGTGCATCACATAAAAATGCAGATAAATAATTTTTTCCAAAATGCTGAATATATATTTTGTTGCTTAGATAACTACATTCAAGAGAAATCGGGCCCTCCGTGAGAGAAATAAATTGGTAACTATTATCTGATTCTATCTCAATAATTTTTGCGTATGTTCCATCAGGAGAGTCACTTAATGCTATATATAATTTGTCATTCCCTTTATTAAAGCAAAAATCAACAACCAGATCACTAATTATTTGCGAACCTGTAGGTATTGGAATTGATGCATTATAGGAATAACTAAAATCACTTAAATTGTATATTAGAACATTAGCGTTACCTCCCAGATTCCCCCCGGTTACACAATATAATTTATTATTAGCTATAAATATACCTGCACAATAATTACCCAATAATTGAATATCAGCCAAAAATGCATTATTAGTGCTTGCTCCGTCAATCACTTTAATATAATACGGGTCCAAGTAAAAAGAAACCAAAATGTGGTTAAAATAAGGATTATATATACAACTTGAAGTAGGATAAATAAACTCTTTTATTGAAACAAGATTCTCATCTTTGTCATAAATCGCTAACTTGCTATTTTGTCTAATATCATCTGAAATGAAATATGCTTTATTATTTATAAAATTATAACATCCTCCATTTAATGTTATTCCAGTAATTATACTTTGCAAATAATTGCCTGAATCATCTATTACCTCAACAGTCCCTCCTGCTAAATTTAATATCAATAATTGTCCAAGATTTTGGTTGATAGCGCCACCAAAATAATAATTATGTAGTCCGCTTAATACTGGAAAAGTACTATAGGTTTCGCAATTAATGGCGACAAGTAAACTTGCTTTATAAGCATATACTTTATCATTGTAATATTCCAGATGATATGGGATTACCAGTGAAAGGTACTCCGGATAAATATTGCCTGTCGAAATTTCTTCAATCGGTCCATTATTTGGATCATCAGCATCATAGATAAAAACATCGCCTTGATTTATTGATTCCGTTCCGAAATAAAGACGATTTCTAACAGGGTCATACGCCCCACTATACACCATATTGAAAGGGGCATCAAAATTTTCTACAGGAAAGTTGTAATCGTTACCATCGATGATATAAATTTTAGGAAATAATATGTAATTATTTCTTGGTAAAAAATAAACTTTATGCAAGCCGTTATTAGTGTTATTAACATATAAGATTCTGTAAACAGTTCCGTTAGTAGTTACCGTTTTACGCGCAACAAATTGAACATCAGTTGTCCATCCAACTTCAATTCTATCTTTTCTTGCGAGATAATAAACGTTTTCGATTGAATTTATAGCGATATCATTTATCCCATCACTTATAAATTCTTGAATGAATACATTATTATAAGGGGATTCACCTTCATAAACACATAAGAATGATTTCTCATTTGGCACATCGGTGTGTAATGACCAAAATATCCGGTTTGTTGATGGATCATACTTGATAATCGATCTGGCAAAATAGCTTCCCACATATAATGATGGTTTTGGAATTCTATATGGTTCTATCGAACAACTCCCTGTTGTGTTGATAACTGCAATTTCATATTCAGGCGTTATTACAAAAAGTTTATGATCTTCATTATATGCCATCATAGAATGACTTTTATTATTGCTGGTATATGAGAAACCATCGAAAGAATTATTGCCCAAATCACTTATGTCTATTGAATTTATATGACTATAATCAGTTTCATCTAAGATAAGAATTCGATGAGTCCCATAAATAAATATTTTATTATCCGCTATTAACATATCTTCGGGGATAACTCCTCCGATATCTTCATCAGGTATTATAAGGTTTTCTTCCAATTCGTAAGTAAATTGCGGAAAACAAGGCATTGATGAGAATGACAAAATTATTGCAGAAATGCAAACTGTGAAATTTTTCAGGGTTTTCATGGCATTTGGTTTTTAGATGGAAAAAGAGCATTCACCTTTCTCAGGAAAGTCATATTGAATTAAGCTTTATCAGCTTGTTGACAATAGCTTTACATTTCAAGGAGCGTATTTACTTATTAATCAGGAAAATGGGGGGGGTAATACGATTTTTAATAAATATTTTGTAATTTATATTGATTCGAAATAGAGTTGTCTTTAAAATCGAAAATATCGTTTTATTTAAATATCGATTAACGATTAACGATTTGAGATTAACTGATTTTTTTCATAATATTGTTAACCATCAATCTATCCCGAAGCATCGGGATTATTTTTATTAATCGTTACATTTTATCATCTATTAAGTAAACCCCGAAGGGGTGTCAGGATTATAGTCAACCCCGAAGGGGTGTCAAGATTATAGATTATATTTGATTATTCATTTTAAACCCCGAAGGGGTGAAATTATTTGATCCATTCAAACAGATATTTGTCATTGTATTCAATTCCAGATTTTTGTAAAAAATCAAGATATTCTTCCCGAAAAGATGCACATGGTCACTATAATCATGTCACCCCTTCGGGGTTTGTTTTTCGTTCTTTTTGTTTTCTATAATCATGTCATCCCTTCGGGATTTTTTTTTAGGCTATGGTCTAATAATGATATGATATAACACACTAAAAATACAATTAATATTCAACAAGTTATAAATGTGTATTATGTATCGTTTGTAATAATCAATGATACTTCTCATGATGAAAAACTTAAAATTAATCAGCTTACCCATCTTCTTAAAATTAACTCAAATCGCCTCTTCGCTTCTTCGCTCCCTCCCTCAGTCTCTTAGTCCCTCAGTCCCTTAGCCCCTGTCTTCCCTTAGTCCCTGTAGTCCCTTAGTCCCTCAGTCCCTATAGTCCCTTAGTCCCTGTAGTTCCTCAGTCTTTTCCACAAAAAAAAGCCAGTACAAAAAAAATTATAACTACCTTTAAACCTTTATTTCTTTAACACATCCAATACCTAAAGATTTAATTAATTTTAAAAATTTACAACCATGAAAAAATTACTGTTTTTGGTCATCCTTGGATTTCTTAGTTGGAGTGTTTTTGCACAGGAGATCATTTTTGATGACTTACCTGAGCCTGTTCAGGAAGATCTGTTTACCGAAGAGGGTGAATACGACAATACTATCAGCGAAGATGATTATTTAATTGTCAGTGAGAAAGGGTATTATAATGGAGAACAACGCACCTTGTCAACAGATACCATTTATTATTACAAATGGAATCCGTTTGCCCAGGAGTGGAAAAACCATTATCGTAAGGTGAAAACCTTTAATGAAAATGAACAACTTATTTCGGTGTTACTGCAGGCCTGGAATCGCCACCTTGGCTTCTGGATGAACGGGATATTTAAGGAGTTCACTTACAATGATACCGGAAAGATCAGTAGCAAGACCGTTCAGGTCTGGCACCGGCCCACCCAGGCATGGCACAACTTTTTTATGAAACAGTTTTATTATGATCAGGATACACTGCTTGCAGAGATCTTGCTTCAAAAATGGCACTATCCGACCCAATCATGGGTAAATAAAAAGAATTGGGAATTTGTATACGATGATGCCGGGTTGTTGACTTCCGATACCTGTAGCACCTGGAGGCCTTTTATACAGGAATGGTTTAATGTGAGGCTGAATGAGTTTCTGTATGACAGCCTTGGAAATAAGGAAGAAAGAATTTCAAAGCACTGGCATCATATGCAGGGCCAGGGAATCTGGGTTAACCACTCCCGTGCCTTGTTCCTGACTGATACTATTGGAATGCTTGTGGATGTGACATTGCAAAATTGGATGCACTTTCTGAATGACTGGGTGAACTGGAGGAAAGTAGAAATAACTTACAATGACGAAGGCAAAGTTCAGGAGAGGCTGGTCAAAAAATGGTATGTTTTTCCAAATGACTGGGCGAATCAACATCGCAGGACTTTTACTTATAACGCCAATGGAGACCTGGACGAAATGTTGTTCCAAATGTGGGCCCCTCATCTTTCCGACTGGAAGAATGCATTGTTAGACCAGTTTACCTACGATGGAAGCGGGTCACTCATTGAACGGCTGACCCTCCGGTGGAGCCATCCTGCTCAAACCTGGGTGAATTTCAGGTTGATGCAACTGGTGATCGATTATAAGAGTACCGTTGCAGGGATTGATGATCCGTTAGTTGACGGAACAACGGTCAGGATGATTTACAGTAACCCTTATTCCGGAAATACTCCGGTAAAATTCGAAGGGCTGAATGCTCATAATTACCTGTTCCGTGTCATGAATATCAATGGTAGTGAAGTCTATAGTTCCGGGGTGACGGAAGGTCAGTCAGTAACCCTCAAGGGCATCACCCCCGGTCTCTATATCATGGTTTTACAGAATGAAAAAGGAATAGTCTCAACAGATAAGATCCTGATCTCAAAATAATAGGTTGCAGGTAGAGACGCACGGCAGTGCGTCTCTACTGTCAACCGTCAACCGCCAACCGTCAACCGCCAACCGCCAACCGTCAACCGTCAACCGTCAACCGTCAACCGTCAACCGTCAACCGTCAACCGCCAACCGTCAACCATCAACGTGCTGAGTAATAGTCACAAATTCATTCACACTCAATTGTTCCGGCCGTTGATGGAGCAATTTTTCAAGCGCCTTTCCTGATTTAAGAGAATAGGGCTTAAGGGAGTTCCTTAACATCTTTCGGCGCTGGTTAAACGACCTCTTCACAACCTGCACAAAAAGCTTCTCGTCACAGGCCAGTTCCCTGGTGTTGTTCCGCTTCAGCCTGATCACTCCGGATTTAACTTTTGGAGGAGGATAAAAAACATGCTCATTGACAGTGAACAGGTACTCAATATCGAAGTAAGCCTGCAATAAAACACTCAGTATCCCGTATTTGCGGCTGCCGGGAGGAGAACTGATCCGTTCTGCCACTTCCTTTTGTATCATGCATACAACCTCATTGATGATCTGCCGGTAATGGATGATCCTGAAAAATATCGGAGCTGTAATGTTGTAAGGCAGGTTCCCGATGATGGCCAGCTCATTTGTATTAAATGTCCCCAGGTCAAAAGTTAAGAAATCGGCGTGTATGATCTGGCCGGCAGCTTCAGGGTAAGTCTTGTTTAAATAATCTACCGATGCCTGGTCAGTCTCAATAAAAAATGACTTCAAGCGCTGATCTTCTATTAAATATTTGCTTAGTACACCCGTCCCGGGACCGATCTCAATAACCGTGCTATTTTCCCCGGAAAGACTGCCTACGATTTTATCCGCAATATTCTCATCCTTCAGGAAGTGCTGTCCAAGAGATTTTTTTGGTCGAACCTGCATTTAAGTTCATTTTTTACTCATAATGTTAATAATACTATAAATCTCAAATCGTTAATCGTTAATCGTTAATCGTTAATCACTTTGTTTGCAGCCTTGTCCTGCGACAAGCTTACCCGCCTCACGAGTCAACATCATCCCCCCTCAGGGCCCTGAACCTCCTGCGGGCTTCGGTTGTCAGCAAACTACCGGGGTAATTGATAAGAAGCTCCTGGTATAGTTCCATGGCCAGGTCTGAATTCCCGAAAATAGTTTCCTGTAACTCAGCTCTTCTGAACAAGGCATTGTCTGCAAGAATTTCATCGGGATATAACTTGATCAATAATGCCAGCAGGCTGTCAGCCACATCATAATGATTGTTTTTGATATAAATATCCGCTTTCTTCAAAAGCACTTCATCCCTGAGCGGATGGGATAGCCCGATCATATTTATGGAATCCAGTGTTATCAGGGCCAGGCTGTCCTGATTCTGATACATGAGAAGGCCGGCTTCAGAAAAATATATTAAACCGGTATAAGTGGAGTCGGCATCCATATTGTCATTGATAAGTAGTGACAGCTCCATAGCATCGTTGGCGATCATTTTAGAGGTAGCAGCTTTCAAAACATCAAGTTGTGCCTTCGCCCATTCAAACTCCCCGACATAATATGACAGCCTGGCGTTCTTGAGCTTGGCCAGGTGGCCCACAGCATCGTTCCGCATGGTTTTTTCTACCTGGGAATAGAGCAGGGAAGATTCCCATACGCCTCCTGTAATAATATAAATATCAGCAAGTTCAATCTTGCATTCTGCAATCTCATTACGGGAAGCCCCATTTATACCTATGGCAATTTCAAGTATGCTGATTGCTTCCTCGATGTCATGTTTGTAAAATGCGTTGAGATGTGCCAGGTCTCTTCTGAGTGGTATGGATGAAGGCGCAAATCCCGCTTCCATAATAGCTGTAAAATAATCTTCTTCAAGGTCATCCAGTTCTTTCTGCTGATAGGCCAGTTCATGGGTGATCTTTAAAAACCTGGCCCTCAGCTGACCGAACCGGCTTTCATTGTAATAGGCATTATCCGGCCCTTTGTGAATGATGTAATCATAGCCTTCAATAGCAACTTCAAAATCATCGTGTGTAAGACAAAGGCCGGCCAGGCT
Source organism: Bacteroidales bacterium (assembly GCA_030638325.1). Lineage (GTDB taxonomy): Bacteria > Bacteroidota > Bacteroidia > Bacteroidales > JAGOPY01 > DAOWEV01. The sequence goes on along the minus strand of DAOWEV010000072.1, from coordinate 5,194 downwards.
AAAAACTGTTAACCCGTTATCATGAAATCTTTTATCATAAGATATTGCCTGGATCAATGCAAAGCCGAAGTCTTTTTGCTGAATGGACAACCACAGCATCATTTCAGCCAATGACCTGTTGTCAGGATCTTTCTGGGATCTTGTCAGCAGGGATACCCGGATGGATTCACTGACCTTGCCTTCATTATCATTTTTCAGGGCGCTTTGAAGCCGGTTCTGAACATGATTCACCTTGGAGGGATCTGTTTCCAACAGGTTCAGGTATTCTTCGGTCATCGCCTCAAAATCACCGGTCATCTGGTAAAGCCTGGCCAGCTCGTCATGAAAGGCATACGATTGTGCAAGTAACTCCCTTCCTTTCAAATAAGTTGTTATTGCATAGTCATTCAGCCTTTTGGTCATAAATGCATTGGCCAGTTGAAGTACCATATTACGGTTGGCCGGCAGGGTATTGATAAGCTTGTCAAATTCCTTTTTAGCCTTAGCAGGTTTATCTTGCTGAATATAAACATACCCCAGGTCAACTTTATACTTTATATTATGTTGATTTTTCTTTATGTGTTGTTTGACCAGCTTTTCGGTTTCATCAAACTGCCCCAACGTCATCAGGCAATTTGAATAATAAGCATAATTGAACAAACTGGGATTTTCTTTATAAAGTTCTTTAAAGAGTGGGGAGGCTTTTTCAAAATCGTTGTTCCTGTAATAATATATCGCCAGTTCTTCCTTCTCTTTAGCGGATTGCTTTTTATCCGGGGGCTGTCCGGTATTCGTATTGACTTGAGGGAATACCTGGGCTTCCGACTTATTTCCGATAGAAATCATCAGAACAAATGCAGAAAAAACCAGGAAACGGATGATTTTACTATGTGCCGATATTTTCAAATCCTGTATATTTTACAAGCGCTGATGGAACGGATATCCCTTCCTCGTGCTGATTGTTCTCAAGTAAAGCTGCTACTATTCTTGGTAACGCCAGGGCGCTTCCGTTTAGTGTGTGGGTGAGTTTTATGCTGCCATCCTGATCTTTGAACCTTATTTTCATCCGGTTTGACTGAAAGTTCTCAAAATTCGAAACGGAACTGACTTCTAACCATTTTTTTTGAGCGGCAGAGTAGACTTCAAAATCGTAAGTCAGGGCAGAGGTAAAACTCAAATCCCCGCCACAGAGACTCAGAATACGGAAAGGCAATTCGAGTTTTCTCAAAAGAGAAGCCGCATGTGCTGTCATCTTATCGAGCGTTTGGTATGACCGGTCCGGGTGCTGGAGCTGCACAATTTCTACCTTATCGAACTGATGCAGGCGGTTCAACCCTCTTACATCTTTTCCGTATGAACCCGCCTCCCTGCGAAAACAGCTTGAATAGGCAACGTTTTTAACAGGCAGCTCATCATGCTTCAGGATAACATTCCTGTAAATATTGGTAATGGGAACCTCAGCGGTGGGGATTAAGTACAGGTTGTCGATGTTCACATGGTACATCTGTCCGTCTTTGTCAGGTAGTTGCCCTGTGCCATAAGCCGAATCTTCATTGACCATCAGGGGTGGCTGAAACTCGGTATACCCGGCTTCAATAGCTTCCTCAATGAAAAAATTGATGAGCGCACGCTGAAATTTGGCCCCTTTCCCTTTATAAAATGGAAATCCGGCACCGCTCACCTTGCTGCCGAGATCAAAGTCAATGATATCGTAACGCCTCGCTAACTCCCAGTGGGGCAATGCATCCTCGCCGAGTATAGGGAGTTCGCCCTCCTGCAAGACAATTTTATTTTCCTCTGCTGAACTTCCTGCCGGAACATCCGGATGAGGCAGGTTTGGCAACTGTATAAGCAAGCTGTCAAGTTCGGATTTAAAACCCTCCAATTGTGTGCCCAGGCTTTTGGTAATATTTTTTAATTCGGCTGTTCTGACTTTCACCTTATTGGCTTCATCGATCTTCCCTTGTTTGAATAACAAACCGATCTCTTTGGCAAGTTTATTGGCTTCTGCAAGATGGTCATCCAGTGTTTTTTGAGTATGTCGCCTTTTCTCATCAGTCCTGAGGATTTCGGGAACGATCACGGAAGCATCGAAATTCTTGACCTTTAATCGTTCTATCACCTCATCCCTGTTTTCCTGGATATATTTGATCTGAAGCATAAGTCAAATAATTTATTTTGTGTGCAAAGTTAAGTGTTTTATGGTTGCAGGTTGCAAGTTACAGGTTGCAGGTTCCCAACTTGCAACCTGTAACCTGTAACTTGTAACAGTCAATTAATTCCCACAAAAGGTGATTTTAATTCGATACTTGTTTTGAAATAGCATAGTTATGTTACAAAAAAACCCGGCATGACTTTATTAAATCATTACCGGGTATAAAATATTTTGGTGGTTTATCCTGACGGCAGGTCAGTTTCCCCTTTCTTCAGTGATGACCGAAACAAAAGATTTATTGTTCCTGCGTTTCCTGAATTCTACTTTCCCGTCAGTCAGGGCAAATAATGTATGGTCTTTTCCCATGCCAACATTCAGGCCTGGAGAGTGTTTTGTTCCCCTTTGCCTGACAATGATATTTCCTGCAGTGGCAATTTGTCCGCCGAAAATTTTAATACCTAATCGTTTACTTTCCGATTCACGGCCGTTGTTTGAACTTCCCGCACCTTTTTTATGTGCCATAGCAATTCGTTTTAAAAATTATCTCGATGTTGAATTATTTCTTATTTTCTTTTTCTTCCGGCTTTTGAGCTTTTTTTGCAGCAGGCTTTTTCGTGGTTGACGCCTTTGGCGCTGCTTTTTTCACTGCTGTTTTTTTCACTGCTGTTTTTGCTGCAGGTTTTTTTGCAGCAGGCTTCTTTTCTTTTTTCACCTCGCCTGCTTCTGCCTTCACTTTTTTAGTTGTTTTAGTGGCAGCAGGTGTTTTTTCAGGGGTCTTGGCAGCAGCTTTTGGAGCCTTTTCCTCTTTTACTTCCTCTTTCGCTTTTGCCTTAGTGCTTTTTGCTGCTTTTTCAAGAATACTATCTATTTTGATCAGGCTCAAATACTGGCGGTGGCCATTCAGTTTCTGGTACCCCTTTCTTCTCTTCTTCTTGAAGACCAGCACCTTGTTACCTTTCAGATGCTCTATAATTGTAGCGCTTACAAGAGCACCTTCAATAAATGGAGTGCCCACATTAACCTTCCCATCGTTATCCATCAAAAGTACCTCGTCAAAATCAACTTTCGACCCTTCTTTACCTTCCAGCCTGTGAACATAGACCTCCTGGCCTTTCTCAATCTTGAACTGTTGTCCTGCAATATCTACTATAGCGTACATCTTCCGTGAGTTTTAATATCCTTGAAAATTTGGAGGTGCAAAAGTACAAATAAAAATTAAACTATAATACATAATGCCATAAAATTTCATGAATTGTTTTGCTTAAGTCTGAAGTCCGAAGACCGGAGACGGAAGTTGTGACAAAAACTTCTGACTCCGGTCTTCAGACTTCCGTCTTCCATATCTCAACTCTCAACTCTCAACTCTCATTTCTCATAATTTATAAGAAAAACCCCTAAAAGTATCAAAGCGATCCAGAAAATAAAATACAGCTTAAATATTTCTCCATCAATGATACCCCATATAACCGCGACAACGGGGATCATATAGGTCACTGATGCAGCGAACACCGGACTTGCTATTTTGATCAGCTTATTGAAGAGCATCAATGCGAGCGCAGTACCGGCAATGGCCAGAACTGAAACATATCCCAGCCCTTTCCATACCTGCGGATCATGGGTAAATTTTGGGATAAAGCCCGTGAAAAACAACAGGTATATTAAGATTGGGATCCCGATGGTAAAAAATGAAAACACTGTGATAGTCAGGGGATCCAGGGCCTTTAAGTGAAATTTTACAAGGTTTACGTTGATGGCATAACAAACCGTAGCAATGATCACGAAGATGGCATATTGAATATTGAATGAAAAGCTCTTATCGCCACTGATGCTGATCAGGCCGATGGCAGCTGTCAGGGCTATAAAAACACCTGCTACATTGAACCATTTTATCCTGAAATGAAAAAAGGCAACTGCGATGATCATCGTGAATAGCGGTGTTAAAGAATTCAATATCCCGGCAAGTGAGCTGTCGATGCCCGTTTGCGCTTTGGCAAAAAGAAATGCCGGTGCCACGCACCCGATGACCCCAATTAATACCAGGTATTTCCACTCTCTTGCCGACGGTTTACGAAACCTGCTGACCGCCATGGGAGCCAAAAAAAAGAACGAGATCACGATCCGCAAAGCTCCCACCTCAGCACTCGAAAATACAGTCAGGCTTTTTTTGATGAGTATGAATGAAGTTCCCCATACCAGAGTTAATATGAGTAATATCCCCCAGGCTAATACTTTATTATCCGGTGATGATTTCTTTGAAAACATAAAATTGCATGCAAATATAAGCACAATCATTATGAACAAAAACCTGCGAGCGTCTGTAAGACCTCATAGCGTTTTTAAGCGGCAAGGACAAGTTGTGAGTGGTGAATGGTGAGTGGTGAATGGTGGGTCAGGAGTACAGTCAGATGAACAAAAACCTGGGAGCGTCTGTAAGACCTCGCAGCGTTGCTAAGACGAAAAATCATGAATGAAGAAACCTTTATATTATTAAAGGTATAAATATTGAAGTAAAGAGACAAGAACCAGGAGAGCATCGTACCGTAGACTTTGCTTATTTTAAAAAAAATAATCATTTTATTTGCATAACTAATATTTTACTGTATTTTTGGAACAAATTTAAAAACACTGCATACAAATTGTAAAATGCAGATATTCAGGTATTATCAGCAGACCATCATAGAGTTGAATGTTGTGCTGTGTTTTTGTTGTGCAAGATATGTAAGCTTTTTATGGTAATTTTCGCTTGGTTTTTAAAGGTAAATGCCGGGAAAAGCGTGCTTTTAATATATATAGTTGAAAATATTCAGATTTAATTATTTAATGAGATAATCTCAATTTTACTAACTTTAAACCAACACTTATGAGAAATTTTACAAGAATTCTTATGGCAGTAATAGTTATACTATTGTCTGCGAACGTGCTATGGGCACAGCTAAAAGTTGAAGGGCCCGGTCCTGTTAAGGCCCCGGAGGCTTCGAGAGGCTTTTACGATTTGTTATATCAGCAAATGGACCTGCAGGGAGGCGGTTGGACCTCACAGGACTTCTCTGCGAGCTTCCC